>JAISSG010000034.1 GCA_031273185.1 Treponema sp.
ACGAAAAAGATTGCCGCCAATACCTGCCGCGGCGGCAGGGGCTTCCTCCCGCCGCCGGGTTTGCGCTGGTAGGTTCTTCCTTCTTCCCGCTTCCGTTCTGGGATAAACGGTTGCGCTACGTCCCACATCTCGTCCGTTAATTCCCAGGCTTTTATCCCTGTCCCTTTATCTCGTTTCATACCTTTTTTATCGGCTTTTTATTATTCCCGGATAAGCTCTAAGTTTACCTAAGGGAAGGCAAGCGCGGCTACCACCTTCTAAGCGGAGGCTAAACACCTCCGCTTTTTTTATCATATATACAGTAACCCCTGCCTGATCCGCTTGTCGATTGGGCGAGCTTACCCGCCGCAGATGGCCAGCATGTGCGAGAAGGCCTCTCCCTGGCGCCGGTAGGAGAAAAACCGCGTGTCGCAGCAGGTGCATTCGGGGTGTATGCGTACCGCCGTTACCCCTTCGTCGAGCAGGATGTTTTTGTTCGCCGCCGCAAGGTCGATGTACCAGTTGCCGTCACGGGAAAACGCTGTCGCATGGCCGAATTCGGCGGCGAAAGCTTCCGCGCGCTCGCGGGGAACGGCGTAGCAACAGGGGCGGATGCCGGGCCCCAGAATCGCGCGGGTTGCCTGCGGCGAGGTGCCGTAGCGGGTTTTCATCAGGCGCAGCGCTTCGCGGACTATGCCCGTGCCTTTCCAGCCCGAGTGGCACACTGCGCGCGCACCCGTGGCCGTATCCCACAGGAAGACGGGCAGGCAGTCCGCGACGGTAACACCGACAAGCGTATCCGGGTCGTTCGTTACCAGGCCGTCGCCGGGGAGTCCGCAGGCCTGTTCCCCGGGGTCCGCCGGCAGGACGAGCCGGGAATGTTCCTGGGAAAGCCAGGCAAAACGCTTTCCCGGAAAGACCCTGGCGATTTCGTTACGCACACGCCGTGGCGGCTCGGGTTTTACGAGCATGTCCCCCAAAGCCGCAAGGGAAAGCAGGGCACGGGGTGCGCCAGCCGGGCAATCGGGGCCC
The DNA here is from genome assembly GCA_031273185.1 of Treponema sp. Next base: position 1,012 of record JAISSG010000034.1, read on the forward strand.
CAGCTAAGGGGAAACCACGAGGATGTCATCTGCCTCCCACAATTCCCGGTACGCAGCCGCCGCTGCCATGACCATTCTGCCGTAATTTCTGGTTTCGGCAAATTCCACGGCTTCCAGGAAAAGGTCCGGCGGCAGGCTGCCGGAAGCGATGCGCCAGCGGCGGACGCGGTTCATGCCGCCGTTGTACGCCAGCAAAGCCAGCAAGGGGTCCCCCGTGCGCTCGTTGAGGTAGGCAAGGTAGCTTGCGCCGATGTGAATGTTTGTTGCCGGATCGAGCAGATCGATGCCTTCGCCGTCCCGGGCGTAGTCGGGGCCTCCCCGGCGGCGGATGCGGGCGGATGCCTCTTCGGCGGTTGCGGGCATGAGCTGGGTAAGGCCGACGGCGCCGGCGCGGGAGACGGCGCTGGGGTCGAACGCGCTTTCGGTGCGGATAAGGCCGTAGAGCAGCGCCGCATCGACACCCGTTTCCCTGGCGAACTGCCCGACCTGCTCCCTGAAAGGCCGGGGATGCCATAGCTCCATGTCCCGCCGCGTGATCTGGTATCCGTCCCGCAGGGCGTACAGCGAAATCAGCCGTATGGATTCGAGGTATTGCCCGGCGGCGCCCAGCGCCTCGGCAAGGCGGCGAAGCTCGTCGGCTGAAAGATCGGCTTCCTCGGCCCTGATGTAACGGGGGGCGAATTTGGCGGCGTTGTTTGCAAAAAAGCCCAGGAGGAAACGCATCGTCCCGGATTCGCCGCCGCTTGCGATGCCTTGTGCGGGCTGCGGCAGTTTTTCCGGCGCGAGAAAAGGCTCGCCAAGGGCCGCGGCGCTGGCGGCCCGGTAGTACAAGGCCTTGCCGCCTGCGTTGTAGGCAATGCGCATGTACGCCCTTGCGGGGGTTTCGCTGGCGGCGGTCGCGGCGCTTTGGGACAGCAGGCTTTTGGCGCGGGCTGTTTCGGCAGGGGAAAAAAGGCCCTCCTCCATCGCCCTGCCGATTATCCAGGCGTATTTTGCCGCAGTGCCGGGACGATCCTGGACTAACGCGAATACGCTTAATATGTCATTCCACTGCCGCCGCAGGACCAGTTCCCTTGCCAGCTTGTCCATTATGTCGGAAAAGTAACCCTCGTTGCGCCATTGGGGGACATAGGTTGCAAGCCGCGAGATGACTGCGGCAGGACCGGCGGCAAGGGCGGTGTCGAGGATGTACCAGATGCAGGCATCGGCCTGTTCCGGCGGGCTTTCGGGGGCAAGGGGCAGCGCCCTTGCAAACAGCTCGATGGCTTTGTCGCTGCCGCGCTGCCGGGCTATGCGCGCCGCGTAAAACAGCAGACGGAAGCGGACAAGGCTCTCACTGCCATCCGAAACGGCTGCCCGTAGCGCCTCCGCCGGCCCCTCGTCCGCTGCTACGATTTCCTCCCATTCCAGCAGCAGATCCATTCCCTCGCTGCCTGTCGCCGTGTACTGGAAAGCCCTTCCCAGGTCGGCGAGGAGGTCGGGGTGCCGAAGGAACAGTTCCGGCGAATCCCCAAGCGTGACGCGGAAAAAAAGCAGGGCCTCGCTGTAGAGAGAGCGGGATGCGGCGACGCGCCCGTCGATGGCGGCGTTCTCGGCATCGGTAAAGAAAGGCCTCAGTTTTCCCAGCGCGTACTGGGCAGCCTCGCCGGGGAACCGGCTGCCGCCGCCGAACGCCAGGGCCAATGCCTTTTCCCGCTGTGCTGGGTGTTCCATAGCGTCAAGGGCCTCGGCCCAGGCGCCGCCCGCCTTCTTTCGGATCCGTCCCATTGTCGCCGGGGAAAACTTTGCCCCGGCAAGGCCCAGGCTTAGCAGCTCGGAGGCGGCGACGGACGCGGCGTAGGCATTGTCAGCGCCCAGCGCTTTTTCGAAACGGGCAACCGCTTCTGCCTGCCTGCCTTCATGCCTTTTTTTGATGCCCTCATACAGGCCGGCCTCCTGTGCCGGGCATGCAGTAAAGCCCAGCAACAGAAGGACGGATACGAGCCTTATGCGGCGCATTGGCGTGTCGGCGTTGCGGCGCGGCGCAGGTACTGCCGCTAGTTTAACGGGGGGATCCTGATATTCCTGCCCGCTATGATATGATCAGGGTTGGAGATGTTGTTGTACCGAGCAATCCTTGGGTACAGCCAGGGGTTCCGGTAAAACGCCGCGGAAATGTCCCAAAGGGTATCGCCCCAGCGTATCTGGTACACCACGCCGTTTCTCGGTATGACCGCCGGGACACTGTATGAGGCAACCGGCGGGGCCGGGCGGGTTTGCTGGACTGCCTGGGGACGCGCCGGAGGCGGGGCAGTGGGCGCCAGGATGACCGGCGGGGCTTCGGCTCTTTCCGGCTGTGCTGGCGGCGGGGCCTCGACTCTTTCAGGCTGCGAAATCGGCGGCTGCCGGGGCGGCAGGTAGGCGTAGGGTTTGCTTGGCCAGAGCCTCTCCTTCCCGCCGAGGAGGAAAAACCACAGCACGGCAATCGCTATAGCGACAACCAGCGTGGCAAGGCCCATGATAATCCAGGGGAATTTTCGGCCTTCTTCCTTTTTCTCCCCTTCGCCGCTGTACAGGCTGGAAGGGGCTTCCCGCTGGCGGCCTCCAAGGTCAAAACCTGAAAAACCATCCTCCTGGCTGGCGGTGCCTATTGTTTTCAGCGAAACGTTGAGCGTGTGGTGCTCGTTGCCCGCGCCGATGTCAAGATCGTAGGCGTCTGCGGCAATGTTGCCCTCCTCGTCGCAGGAAACAACCATCTCGATGGAAGGCTCGCCTTTGGGCAAGGGCCGGATGTCCTCCACTACCATGCTCCCGATGTACTGGGCGTCGAGCATGGACTTCGAAAGGCTCCTGAAAAGGTCTATCTGCACGTTTTTCTGCCCATCGTGGACAGTGGTGAGGACAAGCCGTTTTTTTAAGGGGGGATTCTCCTGTAAAATGAAATAAAAATCACCGTTGGCGATTTTAATACCAATAATTCCTGCCATCGAACAAGCTCCTTGGGCAAAAACCCGCCTTTGCAAAATTTGGAAAGGGATTACCCCATTGCAAATGCCCGGCGATGTCACGCGGGTAATCCCCTGTTTTCAATTTATCGGTAAATTCGGTGTTTTATAAAAGCGAAAAACAACCGATAATTGACAGTAAGATGAATATGCTCCCTATTCTAATTGCAGTTTTCTTCCTCGCGGTTGTCGTGGTTGTGTTCATCCTGTTCATGGGGCGGACGAAGGGTGACGACGGAAAAAAACACTCAAAAAACCGGGATGCCAGAATACAGGAAGCAAACAAGCGCCTCGCCCAGAATCCCCTTGACCCGCATGCCCTTAATACCCTAGGCGAGATCTACTACGAGGAAGGTTCCTGGGAACGGGCGATGAAAACCTACGAGACGCTGTCCGACCTGGTTGCCAGGAACCATGCCCACGGCATTGACAGCTTTGAAGTGTACTGCCGCTACGCGCTTTCCGCCCTCAAGCTCAACTTGCCCGACCAGGCCTACAAGGGCTTCACCATGGCGCGCGCCCTGAAGGATAACAATTTTGAGGTTAACTACAACCTGGGGGTACTGGAATTTGACCAGAAAAACTATGAAAAGGCGATACAGTTCCTCCAGAAGGCGCGCACGCTGAATCCGGAAAGCCCGCCCACCCTCCGCTACATGGGCCACGCGCTCTTCAGGCTGAAAAAACCCAAAGAGGCGATGAGCTTCATCCGCAAGGCAATCGACCTTGCCCCGGACGACAAGGAATCCCTGTATACCCTTGCTGAATGCTACTACGAGGCAAACCAGACCGATCAGGCCCTGCGTATTTTCGGCCACCTGCGCCCGGATCCGGCGATGGGTCCCAGCGCCTGCCTTGCCTCGGGGACGATACATGTCGATATCCGCCGCAACGACCTTGCCATACAGGATTTCGAGATGGGACTAAAGCACGAAAACATCAAGCCCGACACCCTGGCGGAACTGCGCTACTACCTCGCCACGACCTACATCAAGGAGAACGAGATAACCAAGGCCCTTGGCCTTCTCAGGCTCTTGCAGACAGCCAACCCCTCGTACAAAGACGTCAACGTGCTATTGGGCAAGTACCAGGAGCTCAACGCCAACAAAAACCTCCAGATTTTCCTGATGGCCTCGTCCGCCGATTTTGTCGCCCTGTGCCGCAAGATCGTCATGACCTATTTTGTCCGCGCCAAGGTGAAGATAACCAACATTTCGGTCAACAAGAACGAGTGGGCCGACATTCTGGCCGAGGTCAACACGCCCAAGTGGTCGGACTTGATCATGTTTCGGTTCATACGCACCCAGGGTTCCATCGGGGAGCTGATAGTCCGCGACTTCCATTCCCATCTGAAAGAAGTGAAGGCAGGCAAGGGCGTATGCATCACCGTGGGGACCTATACCGAAGAGGCAAGGCGCTACACCGAGGCCCGCCTCATCGATCTGATAGAAAAGGAACGCCTTACCGCACTCCTGAACACCGTTGACGCAAAAGCCGCCGCCCTGACAGCCGGAAGGAAAAAGTAGCGTAAAAGTTACTTTCGCGGAGAGCTGTCGGTGATCCGTAAGCCATGCGCCTTTTCCATGATTTTTTTCAGGGTAAGAAATAATAAGTAAACGCCGATGGGGCCAGACGCAACATCATAAATGTTGTCCAACCCCGCTCATGATTACTCAGGAGTATGCTTTATTACTCTAATTCTATATAGGGTAAGGAATTATGTCAAGTCTTTTTACTCATAACTACTCACTACATATCACCAGTATTCAAATAACATGATGTCATTCCTGATGTCATAAAAATACAAGTTTTATTTATACACTTCAAAACAGTATTTTTTCACACCGCAAACCCCCAGAAAAAAACCTTCCAGAACGCTTACAGAAGCCCGTAGAGCCGTCCGAAACCCCCTCGCCGTATCATTACCTTTTTGCTTTCAAGGCCCTTTACAGCCCGTTTTTAGCGTTTCGGTATATAATGTCACATAACGATAAAGGAACCCAAGAAAAATGGTCAAAATTGCTTCGCAATTTTCCCAAATCATCAACGCCGCCCTTTTTGCGCCGCCGTTTCCCCGTCATAAAAACCAGCCGGAGAAGACGGCGCAAAAACCCCGGCACCCCGCCGCCTTCACCCGCAAACAAAAGCACCGAGGGGAGCGAAGCGAACCACGCCCGCCCAAGGCCGCGCCCCGCAGGGGGAGCAAGCCAGAGATGCCACAAGGGGGAGCCGGTTCGAAAGAACGAACGCCATCGGCGCCCGGTGCAACGGGAAGCATCACGCTGTTGGATGTTACAAACATTCAACAGACAGCGAGTTTTTTGAACGGTGGTTTGCAAACAGTTTGCTTAGGGAAACACCCAAAGGTTACACGGTAATCATGGATAACGCAAGATTTCACCGTAAAAAGATATTGCGGAAACTTGCAAGAGGGAAAGTGCTGTTGCTGTTTCTGCCGCCGTATTCGCCGGACTACAACCCGATAGAGAAAACATGGGCAAACATGAAACGCTATCT
>JAISSG010000114.1 GCA_031273185.1 Treponema sp.
GTTCCCCATTCCCCATTCCCCATTCCCCATTCCCCTCTCCCCACCTTCAGCATTATGTCGTTTGGCCATTTGACCAGAACCGTGCCGGCAAGGGCGGGGGCAAAATCCTCTATGGCAAGGGCGACGGCAAGACCGGCCCGCAGGGTCAGCGCGGGGGGGATGTCCTCCGCACGGGGGTAGCGCAGCAGTATCGTGAAGTAGAGGCCGTCCTTTGACGAGTCCCACGAGCGCCCCCGAACCCGCCCCCTGCCAGCCCGTTGATAATCGGCGGTGATGACCGTGCCGTGCGGCTTGCCGCTTTGCGCCAGGACGCGGGAAACGTCCATCGTGCTGCTGACGGCCTGTTCGTGGTACACCGGGGCGTTAAAGGGATTGGGAACAGCAAGCCGCCTCATGTCTCCTTATATCACATTGCTTGCAACAATTCCCCTCCCCTGTTACAGTAAGCCCATGCGATTAGTGTGCCTTGATCTTGAGGGGGTGCTGGTCCCGGAAATTTGGATAGCCTTTTCCGAGGCAACGGGGATACCCGAACTGCGGCGGACAACGAGGGACGAGCCTGACTACGACAAGCTGATGCGGTTCCGGCTGGACCTGCTAGCGAAAAACAACCTGAAGCTCGCCGACATCCAGCGGGTCATCTCTACCCTTGATCCCCTGCCGGGCGCAGTTGAATTTACCAACGCCCTTAGGGAAAGAACCCAGCTTGTCATTCTTTCCGATACCTTTGAGCAGTTCGCCAAGCCGCTGATGGCAAAACTCTCATGGCCCACCTTGCTGTGCAACAGCCTGGTAACAGGGCCGGATGGATCGGTCACGGACTACAAGCTGCGCCAGAAAAACGGCAAGCGCGAGGCGGTGCTGGCGTTCAAGTCCCTTAACATGACCATTTTTGCCGCAGGCGATTCCTTCAACGATCTGGCGATGATCCGCGAGGCCGACGCAGGCTGCCTTTTCCGCGCGCCCGAATCAATCAGAAAGGAACACGCCGACATCCCCTGCGTAGACACCTTCGATGAACTGCTCGCGCAGATAGATCGCTTTATAAATACAAGGTAAATTATCTTTTTGATTCCTTGCCTTTTATTTTTTGCCTTTTAATTTGTTTACTTCACCGTCCATTTGGGCCTGTTCATCCTGTTGTAGGAAATATCGGACTTGATCTCGCTGATGGGTACCCACTGGAGCAGAAAGCTCACCTCGTTGTTCATTTCAACATGGCGGCTACCGGTTGGGCGGTACGGGGCCATCGACCAGTTCAAGGTGGCGTTCCAGTCGCCAAGGTAATGCGTCGCGGAGATTTTAAAATTCTGCATCTTAAAGCCGGACATTTTCCTTAGCTCCTCGTTGTCAAAACGGAACGAGTTGAACAAATCAAGAAAAAAATTGTTCTGCGGACCGTCGGGAATGTCAATGGGCACGTTGGAGAATATGGGCAGGTCCTTGAAGTAACGGTATATCATCGAATTTTCCGAATTGGTGAACAGGGTAAAATGAAGGAACTTGCTTATTTCCAGGGTAAAACCAAGGCCGAAGCTCAGGCTGGAGTTGGTATAGCGCTGAAGATCTAAATACAGACGGGAATTGATGAGGATCGAAAAGTTCAGGCGGTTTTGCCAGATTTCAGTTACGTTAAAACTTTTGTTAAAGCTCATTTGAAAATCCCTGGACCGAAGTTTAAGGTTCTCATCCCCGCTTCGCTGGACCCAACCCGTGCCGGTACCGACGCCCGGAATGTACTCATAGCCCAGCATTCGGGTGGCGGCGTAGGACGCGCTTATGCCCCACCTTGACAGGGTCAGCGACGAGTTGAGCGACACCAGTTCCTTCAGCTCGGTATCAAGGGTAAGGCTCTGGCTAAACGAGCCAAAGGTTCCGAAATTAATCCTCTCGGTGGCGGTGAAAGGTTCCAGCTTGCGCTTGTCCTCCTCTCCGGGAAACAGGACCTTCCAGTTTGCCGTCGTCTGGGTAATCCATATATTCAAGCTGGTATTAAACGAAAGCGCCGAGTCCCTTGGGGGAAGGTCGGCGGTGACCGTAAAGCTCTGGCTTTTTTCCATGAACGTCGCCGCAATGTTTCCCGACAAACTGTGGATGTTGATTTTTTCCTTATCCCAATCGCCGCCATAAACCATTTCCCAATTCGGATCGTCTCCTGTGCCAATAAAATTCGATTTTACGGCAAGGCCCCCCAAATTATATTGCAGGTTGGAAGATCCAAAAATCGAGTTTCGGTACAGGGGCCTTATTGATACCGTATTGCTGTACGTGGTAGAAAAATTTGACTGGCTGTACTCCACCCGCCTGGCATCGGATACTCTGGCAGGATCGGGGGTTCCCGAAGTCAGAAATTCCTCGGCCTCCTCATTCAGGTAGCTGTACTGCCGCCAGTTCCCGTTAAAGCTATAGGTAAAATTATTGGAAAAAATATTCTCGGTATGGGCAAAGCTGAGGGAAACACTGGCATTGCCGGAAAAATTGGTCACAATGGAGCTTACGTCGCCCCAATTAATGTCGCTGGACTCCTTCCATTTGCCTGAATCGAATTTGAGCGTTGACGCGCTTGCCGGGGCGATGTTGTAATTTATGCTGAGCTGGGTGTTCCCGATGCGGGGTAAATCAAAACGCTGGGTCAGCGCCGGGGGGACAAGAACATCGGCTGGGCTTGCCTTTTGGGCTTCTTCCTTCTCCGGCTCCTCAAACGGCGAGCGGGGAATGCCGATGTTTTTTATGGAATCCGGCAGTTCCTTCTGCTCACCCGATGCGGGGGCCTGGCTGGCGGCACTCATCCCCAAGCTCAGGGGATTGCCCGCTATCGAGCCGCTCAGCGAATACAGCGTAGCGGTGGAAGGGGCGAAATAAAAACTTGAAGGCGAATAATATTTTATGTTGTTCGCCCCGTAGGAGCTTCTTTTGTCAACGGTTGCAAACGAGATGCTGGTTGAAATGCTGCCTATGTTGATGCCGGTAATGTACGGAGACATGTTGGGGAACTTGAGGTTTGGCGACACGTTAAAATTCCACGAATAGGCGGGAAGATAGCTCTGGGATAATTCCTCCGCTTCCATCGCGGCGCCTTGCTGGATCATGTTGATCCAGTCCATCTCGGTTGAACGCCTGCTGATAAAATCGCTGTCTACCAGCGGGTCGGAATAGTACGGGATACTCCAGGAAAAGGTGCCGAGCTTTCCGCTTATCGAGCTTGAGGCCCTAAACCGGTAACGAAAGGGAACTTCTATTGAAAACAGGTTAGAGTGGTTCCAGTCAATCTTGCCGTCGTATGTCGGGAAAAAAGGAGTGTAGCTTCCGTTAACCACAGCGATGGTCCGCGTCAGGCCAATGCCGGCACTAAGATCGAGCGCGCCAAATACCCCCTTTGCCGGAAGGGTAAGATCAGCTCCGATGTAGGTTCCCAGGTTGGCGTAATGGTCAAGCATTGCAACCAGGCTTATCGTATTCGGATCCGTTGCCTTTTTCCCGGTGCTTCGCAAAAACATGCCTTCCCGCCTCTTTTCCATGTCGTTTGAGCTGCCCAAAATTTTGGTAAGGGAACTCTGCGAACTGCTTTCTGCCTTGGGCCTGCCCAGAATGTACGTCGTCGTCTGGACAAAACCTCCCTCCCTGGTACGGAACCCGATGACCGGGTGGAATATCACCTCGTCCGCCGCATAGTAAAAGAAAGGGATATACAGCACCGGTACCTCGCCGACCTTCAGCACCGCGTTAAATATGGCAAAGTCCGAGCCGGGCAGCAGCCAGACCCGCGAGGCGCTGAGCGACCACAGCGATTCCTCGCCTCCCGCACTGCTGATTGTCGCCCTGTTCAAAGTGGTTACTTCCTCGTTGTCGCGGGAGATAACGGTTCCGGCAAAAAGGTAGGTGGTATTGTCGTTTTGCAAAGAGCGTTCCGACACGCCGCCCAGAAAAATGCTCGACCAGTTGTCAAGATCAACCGTGATTGATTCCCCGCGAAACGTTTCGATTTTTTCCCCTTCTTCCTTGGTGTACTCAACGCCGCCTGATGCCGTGATGATGTTTCTGGTGCGGTTAAAAAGAATGTTCCAGGCGCGTATGCGGTGGATCGCGTCGCCGTCTTTCAGGCTTATCCGCACCTCTCCGCTCAGGCGGGCGTATTCCTCATTCACCGCTTCGATTGTAAAGTATTCGGTACGGCGCGCCGATTCAATCGTGATGATTTTCCGCGTATCGGCCTGCCCCGAATCGGCCTGCTGGGAAAGCTTGAAAAATTCCCTCAGCCGCCGCGCAAGGTCAGCGGCGGTACCCCCTTCCGGCAGGCCCAGGGAGCGGCACCATACGGCAAGCTCGGACAGGGTTGAAGTTTTGATTTCCATTTCGATGCGGTTTTGCTCGGCGGTTAAAACCCGGGCATTTTCGAGCATGGACGAAATACCAGCGGATTCAGAGGTTTCCCCGCCAGGCGCGGGCGACTCTCCCTGCTGGGCATGGGCCGCAAGCGCCGCAAGGAACAAAAGCAGCGGCAGCAAGGCACGGAAACCACGACTGCTCATCTTCATTCGGCTGGACGTTCCTGCGCGGACTGCCGGGGGGCCTTCGCGCGTTTTTTATTTCGATCCAGCATTTCCTTGATGTAGGTCCCCGTGTACGAAACGGCGCAGGCGGCAATTTCTTCCGGCGTACCAGTTGCCACAACCTGCCCGCCCTTGTCGCCGCCCTCCGGCCCCAGGTCGATGATATGATCCGCCTGCAGCAGCACGTCAAGGTTATGCTCGATCATGATAACGGTGTTTCCCTGATCAACCAGCCGCTGGATCACGTCCATAAGCTGTTTGACATCGACAAAGTGCAGGCCCGTGGTCGGCTCGTCGAGGATGTACAGAGTGCTGCCCGTCGAACGCTTTGAAAGCTCAAGCGCCAGCTTGACCCGCTGCGCCTCGCCGCCGGACAGGGTCAGCGCGGACTGCCCCAGTTTCACATAACCCAGCCCCACCGAAAGCAGGGTCTGCATCTTGCGGGAAATCTGGGGAACGGGGGCAAAGAATTCAGCCGCCTCCTCGATGGTCATGTCCAGAACGTCGGCAATGTTCTTGCCCTTGTAGCGCACGTCAAGGGTCTCGCGGTTGAACCGCTGGCCGTTGCAGACATCGCAGGTAATGTACACGTCGGGAAGAAAGTTCATCTCAATCTTAATCGTCCCCGCGCCTTCACAGTTTTCACAGCGCCCCCCCTTCACGTTAAATGAAAAACGCCCCGGTTTGAAGCCCCGCTTGCGCGACTCCGGCAACTGGGAAAACAGGTCCCTGATCGCCGTAAAGCCCCCGACGTAGGTGATGGGGTTTGATCGGGGCGTCCTGCCGATGGG
>JAISSG010000092.1 GCA_031273185.1 Treponema sp.
CGGATAAAAATGCCCTTACGCGCCGGTTTACTGACCATTGATGTATTTGATTAACGTTGCGCAGCCCGCATAACGATCCCAGTATTGCGATGGTCAGCGCCTCCCCCACACTGCAAAAATAGCCGTTGTGCTCTTCGTAGGTCTCTACTTCGCTAAAATACTCTATTATGCTTATTCCCTCTCCCATCCCTCCATTCTACCATCTTTTCTTCCTTAAATCGTCAAAATTGATTTCCGTGGAGTGGCGACAGGAAAAACCTCTCACGAAGGCACGGAGGAAAGGGAAAAACTGAGAATTTCTCAAATGGATTTGTCTTTCAAGGCTGGACTAGCCCAAAATCAAGTCAACTATATAGAAACAGGAAAAAGAACCCCCAATTTATACACGGTTTTGAGTATTTGCAGGGCTTTGCAGATTAGCCCGGCAGTGCTTTTTGAGCCGGAAGATACGGAACGCCAAAAAGCAAAGGAAGCAGTTATCCGGCTGGTATCGCGATTTATGTAAATCAGGGTACCCAAACGGTCTGTCGCCGAAAAGACCCCGCCGCTGAAGGGCACGTCTGCTCTGCCCCCGCCTGTTCAGCACGCAACATTCCCATGCGGCAATCCCCAGCCCCCAATTAAGGGCAAACCAGCCGGAAACCGTAAGCGCTGCTCCTGAGGCCCGGGTTGCTGCCGTAGTCCCGCCAGGCCGAACGGAGGTTCTGCCCGTAGTAGCTCCACGACCCGCCACGCTCCACCCGGTAGGCGCCAGGAACCGCCTCGGAGGGATCGGTCTGCGCAGCGCTGGGGTATGCGCCATACCAGTCCCAGCACCACTCCGACACGTTCCCGTGCATGTCGTACAGGCCCCATGCGTTAGGGGGCTTCAGCCCAACCTCATGCGTCCTGTTCCCGCTGTTGTCCGTATACCACCCCGTGTTTTTGGTTATCGTTGCCCCGGTATTGTACGCGGTTGTCGTCCCCGCCCGGCAGGCGTACTCCCACTGCGCCTCGGTCGGCAAACGGTAGCCAGTGGAACCGGGGATTACCTGGACGGTGTTCCATGCCATATTGTTGCTCTGCGGCACGGTTCCCCAGTTATCGGGATTGGTGCTTCCGTTTATGATGTACGCCGGTGTCAAACCTTCCCTTATGCTCAGCCGGTTGCAAAAAACAATGGCATCATACCAGCTTACGCACTCCACCGGTTGCCTTGCGGGATTCTCTTCGTTAGTGGGCGTGGTAAAACGGCTTGGATTAGCCCCCATTACAGCCTGGTACTGCCCCTGGGTTACCTCGTATTTGCCCATCCAGAAGGCGCTGACCGTTACCGAATGCTGGGCCTCATCGCTCTCTCGGTTTGGCTCGCTCGCGGGGCTGCCCATCGTGAAGGTTCCGGCGGGAATCCGCACCATTTCCACAAAGCTGTCACCTGGCGAGGAGTAGGCCGGAAAGGCCAGCGCGACAAGCGCGACGGCAGCCAAAGCTGCCACGGTTTTACGTGTGTTCATAGAATACTCCCCTTAAAATAAGATGCTTGAAAAACTGTGGCTCAGACGCTATGTGCGCTATATATGGGGCATATGCCGCAAAAGCAGGCCAGGTATGAGGGTGATAAACAGGCGTATAGTGCTTTGCACAGCCAGAGAACCGTTGTTGTGGCGTTGTCATACCATGTTGTACCCGCACTGCTGTCTCCCCAGCAGAATAATATCGCACCGCTGTCGTTTTTTCAAGGTACCGGGTATCTACCCGCCGCCTCTTAAACCCCTCCGTGAGAGATGGTTTCGGAAGAACTAGCTGAAAACAAACGAGGCATATCCAACAAAGGAATCGGGAACTTTTGCGTTTCCATCCGCGTCGGCGCTGGTGGCGTACTCGACAAGGCGGGCCGGGCCAATGCCGATGGCAGCCGCAAAACCCATCGCTCCCAGCACGGCGCCGGCCGAGCAGCTTGAACTGTCGTTTTTCGCCCTTTCCAGCACGGCGGCGGGATCGCCCGATTCAACCGCGTCAATAAAATTGCGGTCATTGACTTCCCGCATCCAGCGGTACGCATCGGGGCCGCTGCCCTGCGGGGTAAAGCGATAGTTTGCCCCGTAGTGGGTCAGGTCTGTCGAGGCCACTACCGCAACGCTGCGCCCAAGGCCTTGGGCGGCGGCGGCAATGGCCTTTCCGGCTTCAAAAGAGGAAAGCGCGGCGGGCAGCCGCAGCCAGAGCAGCGAAGAGTCGGGGCAGAAAAACCGCGCCATCGGCAGCAGCACTTCCACGGTGTTGTCGGGATGGGTATCCTCCTGGCCGCCGATCTTCTTCCGCAAGGCGGCGCGAAGCCCTGCGTCTATTGCCATGTTGCCAAGCGGCGTGCTGACTGCGTCTTCCAGGGCAAACAGGGGAGGGGAGCTTCCGGGCAAATGGCCGCCGATTACCACAAGGGTTTCCACGTCCCGGCGCAGGGAAGCCATTGCCTTGGCCGCGGTCCTCCCCGAATAATACCAGCCGGCGTGGGGGGCTATGGCGGCGTATACCGGGCCGCAGGGCTGTTCATCGGCAAATTCGGACAAAAACTGGAAAATCCCGCTTGGGCTTTTGTGGTACCAGCCTGAAGCCAGGCAAGATTCTCGTAAATTCATGCAATTATCCTAGCAGAAATCGATGAAACCGTATATAATGACCGTATGATTCAATCAAATAAATCCAGGAAAACTTCAATCATAGGCATAGTTATTGCCTCAGTCTGTATCCTTGTGTACCTGGGGGCGCTGGTCTCCGTGATAGTCCGCATAAACACCAGCATGGCAAACTACCGCCTTGTTGCCGAGCAGGAATTCTATGATCTTGCCGATCTTGCTTCCTCCGCGGGGGTCTTCAGCTTTATGGACGAGACATTTATTGAAATCATCCAGAGCGCCCTTGAGAGAAGCAGAACACTTGAAGGAATCATCATTTCCGGCCCAAACGGGGAATACGGTTTTGAAAAGGAGCGGGGGAGGGCGATCGGCTCGGTGAACGGCTCGCCCAGATTCAGGAATCGTTTTGACTTTTCCCGGGAGTCGCTCTATTTGCCCCTGCGGATACAGGGGCTGAGAAACATCAACATCCAGGCGGTAGCCGGGGCTTTGGACTATGGGGACCTTGTCAATATTCTAAAGCAGGCTATCCTGCTGATTGCCTCCGCACTGGCCGTTGCCTTTTTTACCCTGATAATGGAATCCCTGCACAGGGACAGGGGCCTAAAGGCCGGCAGGCTGAAAAGCGAAAGGCCTGCCCGCGCTGAAGCCGGCAAAGATACCCAGCCGGATTATGCGGCGGGGGGGAGCTATTCCCAGCGGGGCCATGTCGTCCGGCAGGAAAACACGGAGACCAGGCTTACCGAGGAACTCAGGCGATGCGCGGCGGCGGGGCTGGACCTTGCCTTTATCGCCATGGAATTCAAGCCGTCCGCCGAGGAGGAATCCTTTTACCCGCGTTTTGCCGCCGACGCCGCCCGTTTCTTCTCATCCCGGGACTTTATCTGCGAGAAGGGGGAACGGGGCATTTCGGTTATCTGCCCCGGGCTTAACCTGGACACGGGGTTCCTCAACGCGGACGAGTTCCACAACCGGGTCATGGGCAAGTACCCCGGCCTGTTCAAGTCCAAGACCGACCTCTGCATGGGCATTTCCGCCAGATCGGGGCGGCCCATCAACGCCAGGCGGCTGATGTTTGAAGCCGAGGAAGCGCTGGAACGCGCCCTGATGGACCCGGTGTCCCATATAGTCGCCTTCAAGAGCGACCCGGAAAAATACCGCGCGTTTATGGAATCCCGGGGCCAAGGCGAGTAACGTTAGGCGCTAGTTGTTTTCAAAGGAATAAGGCTCGGCAAAGAGCCGCGAGCTTGCCCACGCGGGAAGCGAGTAAACAAAATCCGAGCCGGATACCAGCGCCAGCCGCCTGCCGTCTTCTTCGGGCGGCCCAAGGCGGATTGTCCGTATGCTGCCATCCCCCAGTTCCAGCACGATTCGGCTGTCATTGAACATGGGATCCGACGCGGTGACGGTATCGTCAAAGTCGTCCCCTGCCGTGTTGATAATATCGCTAACATAATTGTCAATGCTTCCCATGTTTGGATTTTCAATCTCCATGCCGCTGAAAGCCCACTCCCTGCCCCTTCTGGTAAATATGTAGGGCTCGGTTTCTTCGCCCTCCTGTGACGAGGGGTACACGGTAAGGCGCTGGACTTTGGTTACGTCAAGTTTTCCTCTTTCGCTTTCCGGGAACAGCCGGAGGTTGTACCACGAAGCCAGCGTTGACTGCGCGTAAGCGGAAAAAATGTCTTCGCCGGAGCGAACCTCGTTTTGCCCTTCCTTGCGAAGGTAGACGTTCTGCCCCGTTACGTCCCCCTGCCCAACCAAAAGGCTTAGCAGGGGCAGCCCTGCCCCGCCGGTTACCCTGATGCGGGCGGCGCTTCCCTCGGTTAGCGACAGGCGCGCGTGGGAAGATGCGCTGGAAGAGCTTACCGAATAGGGAGCCCTCCTTGTCAACGCCCCGATAAGATCGTCCACCCGCATCGAACGCGCCGGGTAATCCTTTCCGCCACGCGACACAAACCATTCGCCGCCCCTGCGGGCGAGGGCGACGGTCTCGCTTCCGCCCGTGATGGTGATTCCGTCGATCCTGTCTTTCATCGCCGGATCCAGCCATGAATAGGCGTCCGCCCGCGAACCCATCCGGTCAGGATCAAAAATAAATGTCAATATGTATGCAACAGCCAGTGCCGCGACAATACCTGAAAGAACGGTCAGTTTTTTCTTATACACCATTGTGAGGCTCCTTTTCGCTGCCTGTTTTGCCTGCTGTTTCGCCGATGCGGGATTTGGCTATCGCCCTGCGCCTGAGGGCAAGGAGAACGCCGGCGGCAACAACCGCTAGGGGCACGACAAAAATGTTTATAAGCCGGGCAAGCCTCATGGCACCTGCCCGTTTCTCGTTATCCATGATCTTGTCAAGGCGGCCCGATCCAGACACCCTGTTGCGTATGCTTATGATGTCGTCGTCGTTGCACAGCCAGTCGGCGGCCTGGACGAGAAAATCAAGGTTGCGCTGCCCCCCGGTGACGTTCAGAAACGAGGTTGCAAAATCGGTCTCGCCTACGACTATCATCCTGGATTCTTTTGCCTGCGCCGGCATGTCGGGAAGGTCAAGGCCATCGGGCTGTTCCGGTTTGGGCCTGTCGGCAAACCACGACGGAAAAATTCCCGAAAGGCTTGCCCCAAGGATTTTCCTGCCCCTTGTCTGCGGGGCGTCCCGTTCCAGCAGGTAGGGGATCTCCGGGTTTGTCACAAACGGCTCCCTCATTGCCCATGCGTCATCGGTGCTGGTGAACAGATAATCCGCTTCCACGCCTTCCGGCGCGTTGAGTTCCAGGGGGTTGGCCCAGTACAGGTCAAGGCCATTGAAATTGGCGCTTGCCGGATGCAGCGGGTTCCCGTTCTCGCCGAGCACCCTGATCCACTGGGGGTTGCGGGCTATGCGAAGCTGTATAGCTCCCCTGGAATTCCGGGTCTGGTACTGCATGGTCAGGGCGGATTGATCCATCGCTATTTCCGGCAGGATCGTTACCCCATAGGAGGAAAGCATGGCCAGGAGGCCCCCGTCTTGCTGGAGCCTTCCGTCTATGTACTCCTCTGTTTCGACAAGGACGCTTTTTACGGTAAAGAAAACCTTCCCGCCGGCCTGAATGTAACGGTCAATCTGGTACAGGGCCGCCTCGTCCAGGGTTTCAACCCCGCCCAGCACCAGCAGGGCCGGCAGGGTTTCGGGTATTTCCTGGCCGGGGGCGATAGGCTGGAACTGGTAGCCTGCCTGCGTAAAGGCGTTCTGCAAGACCCCGTAGTTCTCGTTCCAGCGGCGGGGGTTGTCTCCGGCGATGGCGCCGAGCAGGCGGGACCTTTCCCGCACCAGCGAGCGTATGCGCGAGGTAAGGTCATACTCCAGCGTCTCCGGCGAAAACACCACCGGCAGAACTTCCATATTGTCAAGGTACTCGATAACGATTCCCGAATACACGGTGGCTATGCTGGCCTGGTCCTGCTCCAGCGTCTGTATCTGCTGGGGGATTATGCCCAGTTGCTCAATCTGGCCGGTAATGTTTGCCTTTGCCGGATCCCGCAGGGTCAGCCGTATTTTCCCCCGCGAGAAGGCGACGTACTCCCTGAGCAGGTCCTCGATTTCGCCCGGCAGGGGGTGAATCGCCTTCAGCCGGTCGGACAGGTAGTAGGTTATCCGCACCCGATCGGCAATTTCGTTGTGAAGGTTTCGTGAAACAGGTGAAATCGTATACGTTTTGTTCCTGGTAAGATCCAGCCTGAACCATAGCCGCCTGCTTACCAGAATGGCTAAAACAAGGGCGATTATTGTCAGCGCGCTTAATATGGTTGCCTGTTTTCTTGTCATACTATCTCCATTTCCTGAACAGTATTACCCGCGTGTTGAGAAACAAAAACAACGCCGTGCTTACCGTGAAATAAACAACGTCCCTGGAGTCGAGCAGCCCTTTTGAGAAACTCTCAAAATGAAACGACAGGGAGAAAAAATTGATGAACTCGGTAAGCCTTTGGGGAAGGCTGAGCGTGAAAGCGAACTGGCTTGCCATCATCGTAATCATCAGCACGACAGCGCTTCCCAAAAAACTCCCCGCCTGGTTTTTTGAAAGCGATGAGAGCAGCAGGCCCAGGGCGACCGCGGACGCGCCCATTAGCAGGGTTCCGATGTATTCGCAGAGGATCATCCCGGAGTCAAATTCACCAAGGGGGAGCAGGGTGACCGGCATGGGGATGGTCAGGACGAGCATCATCGCCAGCAGGGCAAAAGCCGCAAGGAATTTTCCCAGCACCAGGTCCCATTCGGAAAACGGCATGGTAAGCAATAGCTCGATGCTGCCGGTTTTCCGCTCCTCGGCCCAGCTCTTCATGGTCAGCACCGGGATTACCATGATAAAAACCAGGGGGAAGGCCGAGAAATACGGCCGCAGGGTCGCGGAGTTCATCGTAAAGTAACGCTGAAAGTAAAACAGCCACACCGCGCTGAATACCAGAAAGAAAACTGCCGCACCGTAGAACGCCGGCGCGTTCAGGTAGGAAAAAAGCTCCTTTCGCGCCAGGGCAAATGTTCCGCGCGCAAACTCGCCGAGCCTCCCCCCAAAAAATTGTTTTTCCTGGCTCATCGCTGCACCTCCTCGGCAGTCAGGCTGACAAATATGTCCTCGATGCTGAGTTTCTTTCTGTTCATGCTGATTATTTTTAGCCCGTTGGCAACGGCCCAGTCGAAAATTCGCTCGCCGACGGGGATGTCTTCGGGGGTTCCCGGGGAATCTCCGGCGGGGACAAAGAAACTCAGGCTGACCGTGCCGTCTGCCTGCGCTGCCGCCGAAACCGACGCGACACCGGCGCCAAGCGAGTTGAGCCTGTCCTTGACGGCCTGCGCGTCGGCGCCCTTTAGTTCCAGTTCCCAGGTGTCGCCGCCCTTCATGGTTGCGGCGATCTCCTCGGACGTTCCCTGTGCGGCGATTTTCCCTTCGTTGATGATCAGCACCTGGGAACAGATAGCTTCCACCTCTTGCAGTATGTGCGTGGAGAGGATGACAGTCTTCCGCCGCCCAAGCTCCCTGATGAGCGATCTAATCTCGATGATCTGGTTCGGGTCGAGGCCGTTGGTCGGCTCGTCCAGGATAAGAATCGGCGGGTCGTGGAGTATGGCCTGCGCCAACCCGGTTCGCTGGCGGTAGCCCTTGGAAAGGGTTTCGATTTTCCGGCTGCGGTAGGCGGTCAGCCCGCAGGCCTCCATGCTTGCGTCGATTGCGCCCCTGCGCTGGCCCTGGGGGATGAGCCTTCCCTCGCCGATGAAGGAAAGGTATTCGTCAACGGTTAAATCCCCGTACAGGGGGACGTTTTCCGGCAGGTAGCCGATCCGTTTTTTGACTTCCACCGGGTTTTCGTCCACCTGAATCCCGTCAACCAGGGCGGTCCCGCTTGTGGGAAAGTGATACCCCGTCAAAATCTTCATGATGGTGGTTTTTCCCGCCCCGTTTGGCCCCAGAAAACCCAGCACCTGATCCTTTCCCACGGAAAACGAAACATCCCGCACTGCCTCGACTTTCCCGTAGTTTTTCGTAAGATTCCTCACCTCAATCATGGAGGAAACCTCCTTGTTCAACGAAAAGTTATTTTGCCTTGTATAATTTTGCAACAACGAAAAAACCCAAATGTAACAGTATCATAAGAAAATCAGTCAATATAATCAATAGGAAAAACCATGCGATCCCGCGCCAGCACCGTGTCGGGGAAGACCTCCTGGGCCTCCTTCAGAAGCTGCTTCAGGTTGTACTCGGTGTACCGGGGGCTGTAGTGGATAAGGGCCAGCTTTTTGATGCCCCCTGCCGCCAGCGCGATGCGGGCGGCCTCCTCCGCAGTCATGTGCTTTTTGCTGTGGGCGTCCTCGGCCAGTTCCCGCTCGAACATCCCCTCGCAGACAAAAAGGTCGGAGCCGGAAACCTCCGGCGCGATTTCCGGGCAGGCAAGGCTGTCGGTGACAAAGGAGAACTTCCTGCCGAAGCGTGGCGGGCCAAGCACCTCGCGGGGGCGCACTTCCCGCCCGTCCGCCGCCCGCACCGTTTCCCCGTTTTGCAGGCGCGACCACAACGGCCCCCTTGGCACCCCCAGCGCCTCGGCGTTTTCCGGGTGGAACTCGCCGGGGCGCAGGTCTTCTTCCAGCGTGTACCCAAAGCAGGGCTTGGTATGCCGCAGGGGGAAACAGCGGACATGAAAGCCGGCGCCCCGGTACACGATGCCCGGCTCGGTTATTTCCTTTACGATGACCTCGTAGTTGATGTACATGTCCAGCACCCTGCGGCTGGTTTCGATGTACTCGGCGATGCGCGGCGGCCCGATGATGTACAAGGGATCATCCCGGTCAACCTGGGATGAAAGCATCAACAGGCCGGGTATGCCGGTAACGTGATCCGCATGGGTATGGCTGACAAAGATCACGGAGATTTTTTTCCAGCGGAGGTTGAGCCTTCGCAGGGCCACCTGTGTTCCCTCGCCGCCGTCGAACAGGAACAACTCCCCCTCACGCCGCAGCAGCACTGATGTCAGGTGCCGGTTCGGCAGGGGCATCATCCCCCCGCAGCCAAGCACAAATGCCTCAAGATTCATGGTGAGGTAACTATAGCATGGGGAATGGGGCGATGGGGAGTGGGGAATAGGGATCGGGGATCAGGGAATGGAGGGGAAATTTGTTTTCGTACAAAATGACAGTGTATTGTATGATTGTACGAGGGGGTGTTGACAAAATGCTGTGGGGCGTATAAAATGACAGTATATTGCATGATTGTACGAGGCTGTTATGGACATTGACAGAACAATTGCGCCGGCAATAAAAAGGGTTTCGAGGGGATTCCCCATACTGTTGCTGACCGGAATGAGGCAGATAGGGAAAACATACCTGCTTGAGAAAATAAGGGAGCCGGGGCGGAAGTATGTTTCCCTTGATTTTTCCGATGATCGCAACCTTGCGAAGAATCATCCTGATCTTTTTCTGCAAAGGTATAAGCCCCCTATTTTGATTGATGAAGTCCAATATGCGCCTGAATTATTCAGCTACATAAAAATTTATGTGGATACCCACAAACAAGACGGGCTTTTTTGGCTGACAGGCTCGCAAAAATTCAGCCTCATGAAGGGGATTCAAGAATCTTTGGCGGGAAGGGTGGCTATTCTGGATATGCTGGGGCTTTCATACCGGGAAATAACCGGGCAGCCGAAAAGCCGTCCGTTTCTCCCTTCCAAAACCATACAACAGCCATCCCCTGCAATGAATAATTTGAATCTTTTCGACTTATACAAGATTATCTGGAGGGGTTCCTATCCTCGTCTTGTCGTACACAATGGAAAAAACAGGGAGATATTTTACCGCTCATACCTCCAAACCTATATTGAGCGGGATATACGGGATCATCAGGGTATAGATGACAGCGTAAAGTTTTATAAATTTATCCGTGCTGCGGCGGTCAGGACCGGCAACCTGCTTAATTACGCCGACCTTGCACGGGATACGGATATTGACGTTAGAACAGCGAAAACCTGGCTCGCCGCGCTGGAGCGTTCAGGCCTGATCAAGCTCCTGTATCCCTACTATGTCAATGTCACCAAGCGTCTGATAAAAACCCCAAAGCTGTATTTCATGGATACCGGCCTGTGCGCTTTTTTGGGCGGCATGGACACGCCCAAGAGCCTTGAAGCCGGTTACTTGAGCGGCTCGATTCTGGAAACGTGGGCATTTATCGAAATAATTAAAAGCTACTGGCATAACGGGGAAGATCCCTCGATTTATTTTTACCGGGATGCCGATCAGCGGGAAATTGATTTCGTGATCGAGCGGAACATGACCCTGTACCCCATTGAGGTAAAAAAAACATCCGCTCCCATTGCAGATAACGCAAGGCATTTCGCCCTGCTGGAAAAACTTAAAAAACCGGTAAGCATCGGTGCTATCCTGTGCCTGCGCCCCTCTCCCCTGCCGCTGAGTAAAAACGCGGTTGCCCTGCCTGTTTGGGAGATTTGAGTTTACTCATTTTGCAATTTTATCCGCTCTTGCCTTGCGGGTGGTATTTGCTTACTATGGGAACATGGTGATTTGGGGATTGAAAACAGAGGCGATGTTTGACCTTTGGACGTTGAAGCATTTTGCAAACGGAATCGGCATAGCGGCGTTGGCAGCATTGGCAACGGGAAAGATACTGAAAAATATGAGCAAAAAATGGGAATCGATGCCGTGCTGGGAAAAGGCATCAACTTTGTCGTGGTGTTGACCCTCTCCCTGCTTTGGGAATGTATTGAGCACTATATTGAGGCGGGAATCCTTCCGGGAATGGCAGGGGAAGGGTAACCTTTTGGTTTCAGGGCGTTGAGCATTGGTCAAACCGCCTTATCGGGGATACCTGTGCGGTTATGTCGGGATGGTATGTGTACAGCTGGGTGAAAAAACTCGCAGTATCGGCAAAGGTTTTTTCCCTTGCCTGGTTGCTTGCCCATGTTTTTGCCTTTCCTGACAGTATGTATCTGCAACGGCTATTGTCATCGTAAGTTTGAGGTAAGCATGGAGATTGCCAGAAAAAGGATATTTCTTGCCGGTGGCTGTTTCTGGGGGGTGGAAAAGTATCTGTCCCTGATTCCCGGCGTGGTCAAGACAGAGGTCGGTTATGCCAACGGGCGGACGGAGTTTCCGACCTACAAGGATGTCTGTTACCGTAACAGCGGCCATGCGGAAACCGTGCTGGTCGAGTATGATTCGGACAAGCTGGAACTGTCGTACCTTCTGGATTTATTCTATAAGGTGATTGACCCAACATCGCTGAACCGCCAAGGGAACGATAAGGGTGTCCAATATCGAACCGGGATATATTATGTTGACGAAACCGACCGCCATGTAATAGATGCGTCAATTTCCCGGCTGGGCGAGCGTACGCCAGCGCCGGTGGTCATCGAGGTTAAACCGCTTGAGAACTACTATGCGGCGGAAGAGTACCATCAAAAGTATCTGGAAAAAAATCCGGGAGGGTACTGCCATATCAATATTGCTATGTAGGCAGAATATGTGTTTGTTTCGCAATTTATTTACCCACATACACCGCCACCATTCTGCCACCGCCTGTATCGCTATCATCTATTTGGACGCATATCATGTAATCGTTGTACAGTATGTTACGCCCCAGAAAACCAGCTCCACGAAACGATCTGTCCACGCCAATAAGGTTCCCGGTTTCCGGCTCATATACAAATAAACCCTGGTACTGAGGAACATACAGCCGCTTATGTGCTAAAATCGGATTGGTATGGAGCGATTCTGAATCCCTTGTTACGGTGTTCCACACAAGTTTTCCCGTTGTCTGATCTATGCAATGGATGTTGCGGTAACCCAATGAACTATAAGAACTATTCGAGGTATAATAAATTTTCCCGTTGGAAAATACCGCCTGTAATGTTCTTCCTGGATACCGTTTGGGATTTGGCAAGTCATCGGTAAACACATGGCGGTATAGCTGGTTTCCAGTCGTAAGGTCCCAGCAGACTATTGACGTACCCAAATGATACAAAAAGTTATCATGGATAAATAATGTTTTTAAACTTATTAATGCACCCTCATCGGGAAAAGGGATACAGTCATTTTCTTTATCCTCCGAGCCGCCGAATGTCTTGTATAATACCATTTCCCCGGTGGCAATATCAAATCCCGCCAGTTCCACTGGATTTTCCGCAAGCGGAGTCAAAGTGATGGTATACACAGTATTGTTATGCACAACCGGGTTCCCGTTAATGTGCCTGTCGTTCTCAAGTACCCACAAAACTTTAGGCGCAATTTGCTGGACTTCATCCGGGTCGCCGCTCTGGTCTATTGCGTGTATGTCAAGCTGGACAAAGTAGTTAGCAAGTCTCCCCCAAAAACCCTGATATATATAGTGTTGGTAAGCGGCGGGGTTCCATTCCATTTCCAAAGATTCCCATCTCTCGCCTTCGATAATCACCGTTGCGGTTGCGGTATGCTCCCCGGTTTCCCGGCCAAAAGCAAGGATAGTATTGTCTTGCACAAAAACATAAACATAATCGCCTATCACTACCATTTGGCTTTGTACGACGTTATGAAAAATAAGGCTGCTGCGCCATACAAAGTCACCTGTCTCTGCGCTCAATCTGGTCAGCGCGTAGACATTGACCGTTGTGTACCCCGGGGGACGCTCATAGAAGAAAACGGAATCCCCGTCAACCGTATGGGTTGCATATTGGTTGGAAAACAAACCAGAATCCCACGCTATCTTTGCGTTGTAGCGGGGTTCGGTTTCGGGTTTTTTCCCAAAAAGGTCCCAACAACCCGTAAGCGCAAGGCAAAGGGCCATAATCAAAATGGTTTTTCTCATTTCAATTCCTCTAATTAGATAATTTTGTGTATTTGTCTAATTTATACAAATATTTATTTTTTTTGTCAAACCCAAAATGCAAAAAATTAGCTTTTCTGTCAATTTTTTCTTTTTTCCAGCTATTTTTACCCCAAAGGCAATACTAATCTTGACACATCCCGCCCTGTGTGTTAACCTGTAACCCGTTATGGTTAACCAGCATGGAAAAAAAGTTTCCACCAAGGCGAGGCTGCTCATGGCCTTGCGGGAGCAGGCGGGCAGACCGGTAAGCGGCAGCGTTTTGGCTTCGGAAATTGGCGTTTCCCGGGTTGCTGTCTGGAAGGGGATACAGTCCCTTTCCCAGGCTGGCTATCCAATCGAGACTGGCGATTCCGGCTACGCGATTGACCCGGCAAAAGCGGTCGATTTCCTGTACCCCTGGGAATTTAGCGAAAAGGAGGCTGTGTTTCGCCATTACGACAATTTAGGCAGTACCATGGACATGGCGCGGGAATCCGCGCTGCAGGGGCTTCCCGCCGGGACGGTTATAACTGCGGAAAGGCAAAATGCGGGCAGGGGGCGCAACGGCAGGACCTGGGCATCGCGGCGCGGCGGGCTGTTTTTCACCGTCCTGGAGCGGCCTGTTTTGGCCATGCCCGATTATCCCATCACCATGATGGTGTACCAGATCGCCGTAGCCCGCGCCCTGGGGCATTTTTGCGGGAAGCCCGCCCGCCTGCGCTGGCCCAACGATGTCTACATTGACAAGCGCAAGATTGCCGGGGTGATGGCCGAGCTTGAGGGGGAGGGCGATTCCATTTCCTGGCTGGCGATGGGGATTGGAATCAACGTAAACAACCATGTGCCTTCGCAAAAGGCCGGCAGTTGCGCCGGTATCGCCGGGCATCCGCTGTTGCGCCGCGATATTTTGCTGAAGGTGCTTGACGAGGCGGAAAAGGTGCGGGGGCGAACCATTTCCGGCATGGCGTATGCCCAGGGGAACCGGCTGCTCGCCGCCGAGTGGAATTCCCTGGCGGATTGCATGGGCGCGAAAGCGGCGGTGATCTATTCCGGCTTTGATGATTCGCGCAAGGACGGCGCGACCGATGACGTGTCGGGGCGAATACTGGCCAGGGGGATTTTTGCCGGGATAGATCCTGCGGGGCGCTGCATCATCAACTCGGCGCACGGGAAGGATGCCCTGTACTTCAACCCTGGCCCAATATCGATAGTGTTTTTATCACATTAAGTTTAAAGAAGGAATTGGCACATGGAAAATTTTTCGGCGGGACAGGTTGAGCAAAAGAACGAGGCTTTGAAGAAGCCGCAAATGGTTACCGGTTTGGTTTTTACGGCTCTGTTCGCGGCGCTTATTTCGGCAGGAGCGTTCATTGGGATTCCCATCGGCCCTGTCCCCATCGTGCTGCAGAACATGTTCGCCCTGCTGGCCGGCCTAGTGCTGGGGCCTGCGCTGGGCGCTTCGGCGGTGGGGCTGTTCATCGTGGCGGGGGCGCTTGGCGTGCCGGTGTTCGCCAACAACGGGTCGCCAATGGGCATAGCCCGGCTTGTCGGCCCCAGCGGAGGTTACATCTTCGGCTACCTGCTGGGGGCCGTTGTCGCAGGGCTTATCGTCGGCTTTCCCCGCCCCGGCCAGAAAACGCCGGCCTGGCGGCTGGTGCTTGCCGTTGTCGCGGGAATGCTTGTGGTGTACGTGCCGGGCCTCCTGCGGCTTAAATCGTACCTGAACATAGGCTGGGCGCAGGCATTCGCCACGGGGTTTGTCCCCTTCATGATAGGCGATGCGCTCAAGGGAGTCGCCGCGGTACTGGCAGCCCCCCGCCTGCGCCGGATTGCCTCGCAGCTTATTGTGCGGCAGGGCAGCTAACGGGCAATGGCAGCGGAAGAGCCGCTTTTTTCTATTAAAAATATTTCAAAGAATTTCCCCGGCACTTCAGGGGATGAACCTTTTGCCGCGCTGAGCGGCGTGAGCTTTGACATTTTTGAGGGGCAGTGCCTGATGATCGCCGGGTCAAACGGATCGGGGAAGACCCTGCTGACCCGTATTATCGCCGGCCTCTTGCCGCCAAGCGGCGGGGAACTGGCGTTTCGCGGCCAGAGCCTGTCTGACTCGGGGCAGCCCGGCGCGGTGCGGCGCAGGGGGCTGGGGCTGGTGTTCCAGGATGCCGAGGCGCAGATCATAGGCGAGACCGTCGAGGAAGATGCCGCCTTTGGCCCCGAGAACCTCGGTTTTTCCGCCGCTGACGCAGGGGCAATGGCGGCACAGGCGCTTGCGGCGATGGGCCTTGCCGAAAAGCTGCACTATTCCCCCCGGCGGCTTTCCGGCGGGGAGAAACGCCGCCTTGCCATTGCCGGTGTTTTGGCGATGGGCTGCACGACCCTGATACTGGACGAGCCTTTTGCCAACCTCGACTGGCCGGGGGTGATGCAGACCCTCGGCATAATCCGCGATCTCAAGAACCAGGGCAAGACACTTATCATCCTTACCCACGAGATGGAAAAGGCCCTTGCCCTGGCCGACCGGCTGATCATCCTGCACCGGGGCAGGATCTGCGCCGACGCCCCCCCCGCCGAGGTCCTGGACGGGCTTGATCCGGCCTGGGGCGTGCGGGACCCCCGCAGGAACTACGCCACGGTGGAGGACTGCTCGTGGCTGCCAGATTAACGCCCCTTCCCTTTGCCTACCGTTCAGGCAAGACCGTAATTCACCGCGCACGGGCCGGCCTCAAATTCGTCTGCGTGATTGCCCTGTCTGCCCTGTGCTTTGCCTCTGTTCCCGGGTTTGCCGCGTCGGCGCTGTTGGCGCTTGCCGCCTCCGTCGCCGCCCGCATCCCGCCCTGGCAGTTGCTGAAAGGCTCAAAGCCGCTGTTCGTTTTGTCGGCGTTCATCGTGCTGGTAAAAACGATACGGCCGGATGCGCCGGGAATTGCCGTGCTGGGTTTGCAGGTGCCATTCGTCGATCCGGCCAGTTTTTTAGACGGCCTAATTGCCGCCCTTCGCCTTTTTGTCCCTTTTGCCGCCGCCGCCCTGCTGTTTGCCGTTACCACCATGCGGGAACTGCGCCGATCCCTCGCCACGGTCGAATTAAAGCTGAAAAAAAACAAGGGCGTCGCTTTTTTCAGCCTGGGAATCAGCCTGATGCTGGGCTTTATCCCCCGGTTCTTCGATCTCTGGGAAGCGTCCAACCATGCTTGCGAGGCGCGTTCCTGCAAACGGGGCCTGCGCCGCCTTTTTGTGCTGATCCCCCTGGTGACCGAGCGGATGATGGAGGCCGCCGCCGATACGGCCCTGGCTTTGCAGGCCCGGGGACTGGGGCAGGCGTCCCGGCCCGAGTGACATCGGAATCACGCCAACGCCTCAAATTTGCCTGTTTGCCTGATCAAAAAACATCCGAATTTGCTAGGAAAATCCATCTCCTTGTAGTATATTATAGGAATTAGGAAAAGAGGTGAAAATTAGCAACATGATTCGGCATCGTATCTTATTCAACAATCTTTCCTCTGATGAAAACTTGGTTAGCACGGCCTGCGCGATCGGTATGTTTGGGGTGCTTGCTGGAATAATAACACGGGTAATGATGGGCGCGTATTCGGGCTTGCTCATCGGCCTTGCCGCTTTCCAGGTATTAGTCCTTGCCGTCATGGGCATAACCAGCCGTTGCCGTGCCCTTCCGCTCGGTAAAAGCGTAATTATCGCCCCCTTGTGCTTTGTTTTAATGCCCCCGGCGTTCTTTTTCTTTGGGGGTGCCGGGGGGGCGTCCTATTGGTACTTTGCCCTGTCCCTTGTCATTGTTTTCCTGTTGACGCGGGGCTGGGCCTGCGCTGTCCTTGCCGCCATTCAAATTGGTATCGTTATAGCCTGCCATTACATTGATTTCCTGTTTCCCGGTATAGCCATCCGGCTTTCGGGCGGCGCGGAACAGTTGGAAAGGATACGTTTCGTTGACAGGATTCAGGGCTATCTTATGGTTGGCCTGGCAGTAGGTGTCATTGCCAAGCTCCAGGGCTATTTTTCCCGTTCCGCAAAATTCAAGGGGGAAGCGGCAGCCCGTGATCTTGAAATGGCCCGGCAGACAACCAGGGCCATATTCGACTGCAACCCCCACATCAACATTCTGCTTGACAGCAATTTTCAGGTTATCGATTGCAACTCGGCGGCTTTGGAGTTTCTTGGCTTTTCATCCAAGGAGGACCTGTTTGCCAATTTTGCCGATCGGGTGGTCAGCGCGATACCAGAATTCCAGGCGGACGGGAAACCGTCCGTGCCGCTTTCGGACAGGCTGCAGACTGCTGTCAAGGAAGGCTCCGTGCGCTTTGAGACCGAACTCCATCTGCCTGACGGAAAAAGAATCCTTGACGTCGAATTTAGCCGTATCCCTTACGGAGACAGCTTTGCCATCGTCGGTTACATCATCGATCTTACCATGGAGCGGGAGGCGGAGCGTGAACTGCTTCGCCGGGGCTGGCTTTTGGCGGCGGTGAACAATATTGCGACCATCCTTGCGTCGGATTCTGCCTTTGACGATATTCTCCAGAAAAGCATGGCCACGCTGGCAACCGGGGCCGGTCTTGACCGCATATACGTATGGCAAGATTACCAGATTGGAGATGAAAAGATCTACGTTCCGGTGTCTGGGTGGTACAACGACACGGGGCGCTCAAGGGAAATGGTCAATTTCGGAACCGCCATGTCCTATATCAACGCCATTCCTGAATGGGAGGAAAAATTCTCGAAAGACGAGAGCGTTAACGGGCCGGTACGCACCCTTTCCCCAAACGAGCAGGAAGTCATGAACTACTATGGGGTTCTTTCCATTCTGGTAGTGCCGATATTCCTCCAAAACAAGTTTTGGGGATTTTTTAGCTTTGACGATTGCCATTCCGAAAAGACCTTCAGCGAAACTGAAGTGAGCATTCTTCGATCCGGGGGCTTGCTTATTGCCGGCGCCATGCTTCGCCACGAAATGACCGTGAAGATCAGCGACACCGCATCCACCCTGAATACCATTATCAGCAAATACAACGGGGTTATCTGGAGCGTTGACAGGAATCGCATTATCACCTGTTTTAGCGGGCGTTATCTTGCAAAAATCGGCGTAACGTCGGACTTTTTGGAGGGGAGGAGCATAGACCTGGTCGATGCGAAAAGCCAGTACTACGACATTGTGCAGAACATTTCCGATACGCTTTTTGACGGGCAGGAGCGGGACTGGATCAGCGACTTTGGATTCGCGGTGTTTCACAGCCATGTTGTCCCGCAGTACGACGAGGACGGCATGATTGCGGGCGTTGTGGGCAGCACCGATGACATAACGGAAACGATTCGCCTGCAAAGAGATCTGAAAGA
The DNA here is from genome assembly GCA_031273185.1 of Treponema sp. The sequence goes on from JAISSG010000092.1 coordinate 18,275, forward strand.
GGCGATGGAGGATGCGCAGGCGGCAAGCCGCGCCAAGAGCGAGTTCCTGTCCAACATGAGCCACGAGATCCGCACGCCCATGAACGCAATCATTGGCATGACCAGCATTGGGAAAAGCTCCGACGACATAGATCGCAAGAACTATGCCTTTGGCAAGATTGAAGACGCGTCTACCCATTTGCTGAGAATCATAAACGACATTCTTGACATGTCGAAAATAGAAGCGGGCAAATTCGAGCTTTCCGTCGCGGAATTCAACCTGGAAAAAATGCTGCTGAAGTTGTCAGATGTAGTAGCGTTTCGCATAAACGAGAAGAAACAGAAGCTCATGGTACACATAGACCGGGGCGTCCCCAGAATGATGGTCGGCGACGACCAGCGTCTTACCCAGGTTATCGTCAACTTGCTCGGCAACGCGGTCAAATTCACCCCGGACGGGGGCTTCATATTTGTCAAGGTGATGTACGTGCGGGAAAAAAACGATTGCATCACCCTGCGTTTTGAGGTGCGGGACACCGGCATCGGGATAAGCGCCGAGCAGCAGGCTCGCCTGTTCAAATCGTTCGAGCAGGCGGAAAGCGGGACCACCCGCAAATTTGGCGGGACGGGGCTGGGGCTGGTCATCTCGAAGCATATTGTGGAAATGATGGGCGGGGACATTTGGATCGATTCGGAGCTGGGCAAAGGCTCGACGTTTTGCTTTACCATAAACGTGAAACGCTGCAAGGGAGAGTTTTCCCGCAAGGCCCTGGCTGATCCGGAGATTGCGGGCGTCCGCGTCCTTGTTGTGGATGACATGGCTGAAGCGCGCGAGTATTTTACGGACATCGCCATGCAGATAGGCTTCCAATGCGACGCGGCGGGAACCGGCGATGAGGCTCTTGCCCTGGCTGCCGGAAACGCCTGCTACGACATCTGCTTTATCGACTGGGGGATGCAGGACAGTAACCGCCTGGAACTGCCCCGCCGGATAAAAGAGCTGGGCGGCGGGAAAACAATGGTAATAGCGATGATCCCTATGGTCGCGCGAACCAGCATGGAAGCCGAGGCAAGACTCGCGGGCATAGACGGATTCCTTTCAAAACCGATATTCCTCTCTGCCGTTGCGAATTACATCGATGAATACCTGGGACGCGAGATTGCGCGAGAGGAAGAGATCGTTGCTGACAAAATCTGGGGCGAGAATTTCAGAAATTCGCGTATTTTGCTTGTTGAGGACGTGGAAATAAACCGGGAGATTGTGTATTCGTTGCTGGAGCCGACGCAGCTTAACATTGCCAGCGCGGAAGATGGAGAGGTCGCGGTAAGAATGTACCGCGATGCGCCTGATGCCTACGACATGATCTTTATGGACGTGCAGATGCCGGTAATGGACGGCTTCATGGCTACCCAGCTTATCAGGGAATTCGAGCAGGAGCAGGAAAAAGAAACGGGGAGAGCCAGGAGGGTTCCCATAGTCGCGATGACCGCCAGCGTCTTCCGCGAGGACATGGAAAGATGCATAAGGGCCGGAATGGACGATCATCTCGGCAAGCCGCTGGACATCAACGAGGTAATAGAGAAACTGCGGAAATACCTGGAATGATCAATGGCGGATAAAACGAAGGTTGTCTTGGCAATAGTTGCGCTTGGCGCGGTGGTTTTTTTCGCCTGCCCCTTGCAAGACCCTGAAGACCCTCCGTTTATGGAAATGGTGAGGATTACCGGCGGAACCTTTACGATGGGCAGCCCTGCCGACGAGCCGGGCCGAGCCGACGATGAGATACAGCGGGCAGTAACGGTAAGGGCTTTTCGGCTGGGGAAGTACGAAGTAACGCAGGGGCAGTACCTGGCTGTAATGGGGACCAGGCCCAGCTCTTTTGTGACATCTCCCAACGGAGAAGGTTTTAACAGGTTGCCGGTGGAGACCGTAAGGTGGTTTGAGGCGATTGTTTTCTGCAACAGGCTGAGCATAATGGAAAGCCTAGATCCGGCGTACAGCATAGACGGCGAAACGGATCCCGACAATTGGGGGCCTGTGCCAACGAATATCAGCAGTCAGCACCACGCGACATGGGACTCTGTCGAAATCGTAGAAGATTCCAACGGCTATCGCTTGCCGACCGAGGAGCAGTGGGAGTACGCCTGCCGGGCGAGGACGACAACCGCGTATAACACCGGGCCGGGTATCAGCGATAGAACGGGGTGGTATTCCGGCAATAGCGGGAGAAGAACCAGCCCGGTTGGGCTATTGCCCCCTAACAAATGGGGCCTGTACGACATGCACGGGAACGTGTGGGAGTGGTGCTGGGACTTGTATGCCGAAAGCTACTATCCAAATTCCACCCGGGTGGTACGCGGCGGGTCATGGAACGATGCCGGGCAGGAACTTCGTTCAGCCAGCCGGAATTACAACATCGCAAGCAGCCCCGGCAGGATTAATGGCTTCCGCGTGGCCCGCCCCTAAGAGCATCTCCCTATTCCTCCTCTTTCCGAATCCCTTGAATCCCGGCCCCTTTTTCCGCTACCATGTACCCCATGGCGATGGAAAAATTTATCAAGGCGCTGTTTGGCTCCCAGCACGAGCGGGATCTCAAGGCCTTGCTGCCAATATTGCATGCGGTGAACGAGAAAGAGGCCTGGGCCGCCGGCCTTGCCGGTGAGGAATTTCCCAAGCAGACGGAAAGCCTGCGCCAGCGGCACAACGATGGCGAAAGCCTCGACCGACTGCTGCCGGAGGCGTTTGCGCTGGCACGGGAGGCCGCACGGCGCAATCTTGGAGAGCGGCCCTACGACGTGCAGGTGCTCGGATCGATAGTGCTGCACCAGGGCAAAATCGTCGAAATGAAGACGGGCGAGGGCAAGACACTGATGTCCGTCGCCGCCGCCTACCTGAACGCCATACCGGGCAAGGGTATCCACGTTGTTACCGTTAATGACTATCTGGCAAGCCGCGACGCCGAATGGATGCGGCCGATTTTCAGCTACCTTGGCCTGAGCGTGGGGACGATACTCTCCGACATGGACAACGACCGCCGCCGGGAAAACTACGCCTGCGACATCACCTACGGCACGAACAACGAGTTTGGCTTTGACTATCTACGCGACAATATGCACCGCACCATGGAGGGCAGGGTACAGCGGGGGCACAACTTCTGCATCGTTGACGAGATCGACTCGATACTGATCGACGAGGCGCGTACCCCGCTGATCATCTCCGGCGCGGCGGAGGACGACACCTTTAAATTTGCCGAGGTGGACAAACTGCTGGGCAACTTAAAGGAAGTCCAGAAAAAGGAAAACGGCGACTACCCCGACGAAGCACAGGGCGAGGAAGTTATCGGCGATTATAAGATCAACGAGAAAAACAAAAATGTTTCCTTTTCCAATCAAGGGCTTGCCACGATTGAGGAGATTCTGCAAAAACGCAACCTCATTCAAGGGGCAATCGTTGACGAGCAGAATTTTGAGTACATCCACTATTTTACCCAAGCGCTCAAGGCGCACAAACTTTTTCACATTGATGTTGACTATGTGGTGCAGGACGGTCAGGTACAGATCGTCGATGAATTTACCGGACGCATTCTGCACGGCAGACGCTACTCTGACGGACTGCATCAGGCGATAGAGGCGAAGGAGCGGATCAGAATCGCCCAGCGCAACCGCACGTTGGCGACCATCACCTTTCAGAATTATTTTCGTTTGTACAAAAAAATTTCCGGCATGACCGGAACCGCCGACACCGAGGCCGTCGAGTTCAGCAAGATTTACAAGCTGGAGGTTGTGGTGATTCCCACAAACCTTCCGGTCGCCCGCCAGGACGATGACGACGTGGTGTACCTGAACGAGGCCGACAAGTACCACGCCCTCTGCGACGAGATTGCCGATGCCCACAAGAAGGGCCAGCCCATGCTGGTTGGCACGGTCTCCATCGAAAAGTCAGAAAAAATTTCTTCGTTGCTGACTCGCAAGGGTGTGCGCCACGAGGTATTGAACGCAAAGAACCACGCCCGCGAAGCGATGATAATTGCCGAGGCGGGGGCAAAAGGCTCGGTTACCATTGCGACTAACAT
>JAISSG010000129.1 GCA_031273185.1 Treponema sp.
CTCATCTTTTGTTAATGTAACTATATATTTCTTTGCCGACATAGATTCCCTCCCATTTGATTTCTATGTGGCTATTTTAGCATGTTTTTCCCACTATGTCAATAGTGTCGTGATACTAGAACGTTACACTCATACGCCCGTCGCCAGCCAGCAGTGTAGAGCGGCCTCTATTGGGAGCATCCTCAGCCCCTATTTTCCAGTCCTTATTCCCTGCTCCAGCGCTGTTCCCATGCGGCGGATGTTGTCGAGCCAGTCGGGGGCAAGGGGGTCAAGGCTGACAAGCTGCGCGCCGACGGCATCGGCGACGGTCTGCGCGGCGCTGACGGGGAACTGGGCCTGCACAAAGATCGCCGCTGGCTGTTCCTGCTTTGCCAGATCGATCAGGCGGCGCAGTTCGCGGGGGCCGGGCGACTTGCCGCCGGTTTCCACCGCCTGCTGCCGTATGCCGAATTCGTCCAGGAAGTAGCCGAAGCTGGGGTGGTACACGAAAACGTTCTTCCCGTGGAGCGGGGCAAGGTCGCGGCGCAGGGCGGCAAATTCGTCGTCGATTTCCTGCACGAGCGATTGGTAGTTTTCGGCGTACCACTGCGCCCCCGCCGGGTCTATCGCGGCAAGCGTGTCCCGTATGTGGGCGGCGAGTATCTTTGCCGATTCGCAGCCGAGCCAGGTGTGGCGGTCGATTTCATGCGGGGAGGGATCGCCGCCGTCGTGATCGTCGCCATCGTGTTCTTCCAGTTTCCTGAAGGATACCCCGGCGGTGCCGTCAACGATGGGCAGGGCGGGAAAGAGCCGTTCGATCTTGGGGCGAAGGCTTATCTCGAATTCAGTGCCGGAAAGTATCCATGCGCCGGCCCCGGCAAGGCCGCTAATCTGTCGGGGGCTGGGTTCGTAGTTATGGGGGTTCTGGCCCGGCCCTGCCAGTACCAGTGTTCGTACCCGATCCCCGCCGATGCGGGAGACAAACCACGACTGGGGCAGTATGCTCACCGCAACCAGCGGCGTTTCGTTATGCGTAACTTTATCCTGCCGCTGGCAGCCGGAAAACGTGGCAATGAAAATTAAAGGTAATGCCGTTAAAAATCGAAAATGATTTTTGCGCATTTATTTCGTTATCCGGCCTTTGCCTTTTTCCGCTTTTTTCCCAGGAATGCCCTGACGCACGCGCCGGCGAATTGCATCCACCAGGGTTCCAGGTGCCGGCGCACCTGCGCCAGGTGATCCATGATGGGAAGATTCTGCGGGCAGTGCGACTCGCACTTGCCGCACCGCACGCAGAGGCCGGGGCTGCTTGAGCGTTCCGACATCAGGGCGGTGCTGGTGACAAATTGCTTTATCCCCTCGACATAACCCATTGAGTAAATGGCGTTGTAAGCGGCAAAACAGCCGGGGATGTTTACCCCCTTTGGGCAGGGCATGCAGTAGCTGCAGCTTGTACAGCGGATCTTGGAGGCGCGGTTCACGACGGCAAGCGCCTGGCGGTACGCTTCCGTCTCCCGCTCCCCAAGCATCCCCACTGTGGCAGCCCCGGCAAGGCTGAGGTTTTCCTCAAGCTGGGCCATCTCGTTCATGCCGGAAAGGAGCAGCGTCGCCTCCTGTTGATTCCAGACCCAGTTAAGCGCCCACCCCACGGGCGACCAATGGGGGTTTGCTTTCTTGAAAATTTCCACCGCCTCCTTTGGCAGGCCGGTGGCGAGCTTGCCCCCCAGCAGCGGCTCCATGATCATCACCGGCATTTTTTCTGCGGCCTTTTTCAGCCCGGTTACCCCCGCCTGGAAATTCTCGTCGGAGTAGTTGTACTGGATCTGGCACATCTCCCAGTCGTAGTCATCGACCACCTTCAAGAATTCGTCGCGGCTGCCGTGGTAGGAAAACCCAATCCGGCGAATCTGCCCTGCCTTCTTTTTTTCGGCTATCCAGTTTTCTACCCCCCAGCTTTTCAGCCTGGCCCACTGGTCCATGTCGGTGATCATGTGCATTAAATAGTAATCAACGTAATCGGTTCTCAGCCGCCTGAGCGACTGGCTGAAGAAACGGTCAAAATCGGCGGGGCTTTTCACGTAGACCAGCGGCAGCTTGGTAGTGATAAATATTTTTTCCCTTGCGCGGTGTTTTTCAAAAATGCTCCCAAGGGCTTCCTCGCTTCCTGGGTATATCCATGCCGTGTCAAAATAATTCACGCCCCCTTCTATGGAACGCATGACCAGTTCCTCGATTTTTTTCATGTCGAGGCCGGCAATGTTCCTGGGGAACCTCATGCACCCGAAGCCCAGCGCCGAAAGCTGGTTGCCCGATCTTTTGTCCGTCCTGTACTGCACAAAACCCTCCGGCGCCAGTATACTAGGAAAATGAAGCAAGCAAAAGCCCGCTGGTTTTTGCCCGTACTGCTGGTCATAGCGACGAGCCTTGCGGCGCAGGAGCGCAATTCGGTTCCCCTTGACCACGCGGCCTATGACATTATCGAAATGGGCGTCATGCGGGGGGTAATTTCCCCGCCGCCTTCGGCAAGGCCCTGGGCGGAAGAAGTGGTTAAGGACAAGCTGTGGGAAATTATCAACTATCCCGCGCAGGTTTTGACGACAAGGGAAGTGAACGCGGCGACCCTCGCTCTTGATTCCCTGGAGCGGGAAGCCGGGCTCGACCTGGGGAGGGGGAGATACCGCGTTGAGGGCGGCGGCTTTACCGTCGAGGCGGGCCTTGGCTGGGAGAGCGGTTTTTCCATCGAGGCCCCCGGCGCGTCGATTGCCAGCGTCAACGTGGCGAAGCTGTACGCCGGAGGCGACATAGAGGATTTTGCGTCATGGAACATAACCCTGCTGGGGGAATTCCTGTACATCGGGCAGGGCAATCATAATGTTTCCCCGTTTTTTCCCTGCTCGTACAGCAAGCAGTGGGACGGCGGGGTTCTTTCGCTGCGCGGCCCCGGGGGCTATTCCGCCTGGCCGGTCGATCCCTCCCTGGCGGGCGGGTTTCTGGCCGAGCTGAACGGCGTTTTTTTCGACCAGCGGCTGCATCTTCGCCTGGGGCGGGTCCGCCACGACTGGGGGCCGGGATCAAACGGGGCCTCGCTGTTTATCAACGCCCACGCCCGCCCCTTTGCCGCGATTGAAGGGACCTACTCGCCGCTTTCATGGCTGGGCGTTTCGTTCCTGAACGGCGCGCTGGAATACTTCAGGGAAGACGGCCAGCCGCCGGGCGGCGGGCCTTTCACCAACATGCTCTCCGCGGTGCAGGTCGAGTTTAACCCCGTGAAGTATGTGTACTTTAGCCTGGGCGGTTCGGCGGTCTGGTTCAGGCAGGTAAATCCGGCGGCTTTTTCCAGCCTGGAACTGCGGCTGCCGGGCCTGCTGAAAATCTGGGGCAGCCTGTTTGTTGACCGGCTGGGTTCGTTTTCCGAAAATTTCTCCGTGATGAACAGCAACAGTTACGCATGGCAGGCAGGGTTCAAAACCGTCATCCACTGGCTGCCCTTTGCCGCCTTTATCCTGCGCTACACCAAGGTCGAGCCGTACTGCTACGCCAACACCTACAACGGGGGCGGCGGCGAATCGTTTTCCTCGTCCAGCGCGTTTGCCAGCGGGGGGGAGTCGCTGGGTTATTACATGCCCCCCAACTCCGATGAACTGCTGGTGCGCATGGAATCGAGGCTGCTGCCCGAACTGGAGGCCCACATCCAGTTTCAGATGATGCGCCGCGGCGCCGACTACGGCTACGGGAGAGTTCCCGGCTCTTCCTTGCGGGACACGTTGACCGACACCGGCTCGGCAAAATATTTCCTGAAGGACGGGGTGTACCGCTGGGACAACGTGATAAAGCTGGGCGCTTCCTGCAACGTAAAGATCGGGGCGGTGCCGCTTGCCGCCTACGCGGAAGCAGGAGTTGTCTTGACCAGCTTTACCATTAACGGCAGCGCCGGCCCCGGCAAAGAGGCGGAATACGAATCGCTCGACGACAGTGTGTACCGCGCCCGAAACGGCTTTGTTTTTTCGGTAGGGTTCAGGCTGTTTCCGTGACAGTTGGCAGTTGATTAACACGCATGAACAAATGTTCCGCCCAGCGTTCTAGGTATACGACATTTGGGCGGGCTAACCGAACCCGCCCAAATGTGGGTGAGGTTTTGCGTGGGAACGAGCGACCGTAGGGAGCGACTGACCTAGCAAAACCGAACCCCGAGCCGCCGAACAGGCGGCGAAGCGTATACCGTTTGTTAAGCGATGTTTTGACCATTATATATATTTTATTCATAAATTTCTACAAAAAAATCTATTTCACGATAATATTCATTCATATATTCCATTGGCAGATTTATTTTCCCAAATTGTTCTTTTAATATAATATCATTAGTGTCCAAAATAAATCGCCCATCTACCATGTAAACTCCAAATAGTATTGCGACGCTAAGTTTGGTTTTGGCGGCGGGCCGCTACCGCATAGGAATTCAAAAAGCGAATT
>JAISSG010000126.1 GCA_031273185.1 Treponema sp.
GTTATACAATCTGGGGCTGGTAAACACGGTTGAGCCCTTTCAGCGGCTGATCAACCAGGGGATGATCCTCGGCGAAGACAACCATAAGATGAGCAAGAGCCGGGGCAATGTGATCAACCCCGATGATGTCATTAAAGAATACGGGGAGGATTCCCTGCGCCTGTACGAGATGTTCAGGGGGCCATTGGGGGTCAGCAAGCCCGGGATCCCCGCCGGTCTTATTGGCGTGTCGCGCTTTCTGGAACGGCTGTGGGCGATAGGCGAAAAGCCGTTATGCGAAGCCCCCCCCCAGTCCCCAGTCCCCAGTCCCCAGTCCCCGGATACCGAGAAACTTACGAGGTTGCTTCACAAAACGATCAAGAAGGTGAGCGAGGACACGGCAAGCCTGGACTTTAATACCGCCATCAGCGCGATGATGATCTATTCCAATGAACTGGCAAAACTTGCCGAGATTCCCCGCGCCTTTTGGGAACCTTTGGTGATCATGAGCAGCGCCTATGCGCCGCATCTTGGCGAGGAACTGTGGGAAAAACTGGGGCATAAGGAGTCAATTTCGGCCTGCACCTGGCCGGCCTACGACGAGCGACTAACGGTTGACGCTGAGATTACCGTTGTCGCGCAGGTGAACGGCAAAATCCGCGACAAGTTTACCGCCGCAGCCGGAACCGCCACGGCAGAGCTTGAAAAAACCGCCCTTGCCCTCCCCGGCGTGTGCAAGTGGATCGAGGGGCATACGGTGGTCAAGGTTATCGCCGTGCCGGACAAGCTGGTAAACATCGTGGTGAAGTAAATTTTCTTTATTCGTGGCGGGGTATTTTATTCCGAAAGACTATTGACATTTATCGTAATGAAATTTATCAACTCCTGCCTGGAAAGCTCGTCGATATTTTGAACGCCTTTGAGAAAATCCTCCCAGTGGCCGATAAAGTCAGAGACAATCCGGCGGCCAAGGGGGAGATGCTTGCCAATAAGTATGCCTTCACTGTTCCTGTCGCGTAAAATCACGTCGGTTTTGTAGACGATTTTAATGTCGTTTAACACATTTTTCTGCGTCTTAACCAGCATAACGGCAACCCTGCTCCTGTTTGCCTGGCTGTCGAATTTATTGTATATCGAGTAGTCCCAGGTATCCAGCGGCACCCGAATCCGGGTGAGGATCTCCTGCGGCTTCAAGGTATCCCTGACGGGCGTTGACAAAAACCGGGGGGCGGAAATCCAGCGGGAAGACTGGGCCGTCCTTAGCTCAAACTGCGCGTCCAGGGCGTTAAGCACCGCCGGGCTGTCCAGCCGCCAGCCGGAAAAGCAGATGTTGCCCCCTATGGTTGCCATGTTGCGAAGCTGCGGCCCGGCTATGCTTTCCAGGCAGCGGCGCAGGGCAATGGGGACAATTTTTCCCAGCTCGATTATCTGGCTGAGTTTTACCATCGCGCCTATTTCCAAAAAACGCTCGGTGCGGCTTATGCGGTGCATTTCCTCAAGCCGGTCAAGGGAAAGGATCATCGAGGGCAGTTCGAGGATTTGCCTGCCCTTCTCGCGGATCAGGCCGGTGCCGCCCGCATAGGGAACGGCTGCGGGATAACGGCTCCATGCCGAAAAAAGCTCCGAATAGCTTGCGGGAAAAAAGACCAGGTTAAGCTGATCTGCCATAGAGCCTCCGCTGCCGGATTTCGACAGCCTTTTCAACGCCTTCGACAAGCTGCTCGGGATCGGTACAGCGGCACTTGATCCCGTTGAAAGCGGCGAGTATTTCCTGCCGGGATGGGCGCTTGATCCTGTCCATAAGGGCCTCGGCGTTCAGCACCTTGCTGGTTCTGCAATAGCCGCAGTTGCCCAGACCTGCCTCGGCAAAGCCAATCATTATGTCGTGGTACTCGTCGGTCTGGGAAAATCCCTCTATGGTGATGATCTCGCTGCCGCGTACCCTGAACGCCGGGATAAGGCAGGCGTGGCTGACGCTGCCGTTGAACATGACGGCGCAGAAGCCGCATTTCCCGGCCAGGCAGCCTGCCTTTGCCCCCAGCAACCCGAAATTGACCCTGAGTATGTCCACAAGCCGGACGTTCGCCTCGCTTCGGACTATTACGTCTTCACCGTTCAGAATAAAGCTTATGGTCATGCCGCCCCGCCTTCTTTTCTTTTTCTGATAAGCGCGTACCAGATGTCCAGGGACTTCAGCGGTATGGACTCGAAATTGTAATCCATTGCCTGCGAAACCGCCTGCAGGTAAGCGGCAGGCACGCAGGAGAACGGAAGGTCGCCTATGCCCTTTGGATCGTTCGAGCTGTTCCAGATAAAATCAATGCTGATTGGCGGTATCTCGGAAGGCCCGGGAATGTCGAAATTGCAAAACTGCTCCGCGGGGATTACGCCGTTGACATAACCGATCTGCTCCCTGAACGCCCAGCCCAGAGCCTGCACCACGGAGGCTTTGATGCTCCTGCGGGCGTTGTCCTGGGAGATTATCTTCCCCCCGTCAACGCTCATCCACACGCCGCGTATTTTCGGGATGTACTCGACAGGGTCTATTGCTACCTCAACCACCGCCGAGGCCCAGCCAAGCCTGCTAAAGCCGCTGGTATCCAGCGCAAAACGCGGCGCACTTTGCGACGCACCTTGCGGGTTGGGGAACCATTGATCCCACGCGTAGCTGTTTGCGGGGCGCACAGTCTTTCGTATTTTGATGGGAAGGGGATCCCGGAAACGCTGTTTGCGGATGGCAAGGCAGGCCTGCTCCACCATCGGGGTAATTACCGCTATGTTCCGCGACAAAACCGAAGGCCCGGAATCCGGGCAGTCGGGACCGCTGCTTATCCGCACCATCTCCGGGTCTATCCCGAGAATTTCCGAGGCAATCCCCGCCCAAATGCCGCCGTAGCTACAGCCGGAGCTGACCACGCCGGTTCGTATTTCCAGCGAACCGTCCTTTTCGAGAATCATCTCGATGCCGTAGCTTCCCCTGTCCTGGCCGGCGTATAAAAGGCCGCAGCTCTGGCAGCCAAGAGCGACGCCTATTCCCCTCAGGGTTTCGCCCTCTACCAGCAAATTCCCCTGCTGGTTTCGATGTATCCTCAGCAACTCATAGGAGGCCCACTTTCTTCGGTAGTCGCTCATGATCAACGCAGAGTCGAGGAGCTGCTCGCCGGAATTTTTTTCCCCTGACGATAGGCCCTGGAGAAGGACGCCGCCGTTGAGGAAATTCTCCTTGCGCCATTGCGAGGGGTCAACCCCGAGGCGATCGGCAACTTGGGAGGCCTGGCGTTCCGAGGCGAAAAAACCCTCGGCAAGGCCAAAACCGGCAAAAGGCCCCTGCGGCGGGATGTTTGCCCGCTGCGCCAAGCCGGAAAACTGGATATTCGGCACTTTGTAAACCCCCAAACATCCAAGGCAAACATTATCGAGCAGTTCCTGGGCGTTAACCTCGTAAGCACCAAGGTTAACATGGGCATTTATCTTCATCCCGACAACGTTGCCCTTGCCGTCAATCGCGCTTGAGACGGCTATTTCCGTTTTGCAGCGCTTTGGCGAGAAGGAAAAATCCTCCTCCCTGGTTAGCATCAGCCGTACCGGCCTCTTGGTGATCCATGCCCCCAGCGCCGCGTGGCAGGCGACAAGCGACGGATACCAGAACCTGCCGTCCATGTGCAGCCCTGTCAGGGCCGGCTTAACATAGACAGCGGCGGCGGACGTTCCGAGAACCTGGGCGACCGAGCGCCTGACGTGAAACGGCCACTGGGTAGCCGTGCATACCACCAAAGTCCCCGTCCTTGCCCGGCCTTTGCCCTGATCCTCGGCTGGCTCCGCCTGTTCCAGCCAGGCAAACGCGCCGGTCGGCTCGGAGTACCAATGCTCCTGAATCCCCGTGCTGTAATTGCTTTCCACCACCGACTCGGCGCTTGCAAAAGCAGCCTCGGGATTGCCGATCCGCACTTCCCTCCTTGCCGCAACCATGCCGTCGTGCTGCTCGCCAATGGACAAAACCGGCTCTTCTTCGCTGGCATCGACCACGCAGTTTCTTGCGCATTCCTCCAGGGTGTTTTTGTCCGGCCCCAGCAGCAGCGCCACCGGCTCGCCCGCATAGGAAAGCTCATCGCCGGCAAATACCGGCATGCCGGAACTCTCAAGGCGGTTTTTCCCGGGAATGTCCTCGGCGGTGATCAGCGCGAAACCGCTGGGGAGTTTTGGGCATTCGATAGACTTTAGCCGGCCTTTGGCAACGGGCGATCGTATGGTAGTGGCATATATCATCTGGGGGAGATAGATGTCGGAAACAAAACCAGGCTCTTCCATCGCTAACAAGTATAGCCATTGGCTATTGATTGGGCAACCTCGACAACCCGCTCAACCTGGGCCTTGCCCATCCCCGGCCAGATGGGGAGGGAAATTTCCTGCTTGCAGCTTTCCATGGTATGCGGCAAATCGTCCTCGGCCAGCTTGTAGCGGTTTTTGTAAAAGGGCATGGTATGCAGGGGGATGAAATGCACCGACGCACCCACGCCCGCCTCTTTGAGCCTGGCGATAAATTCGTCGCGGGAGATTCGCAGGCGCCGGGAATCCAGACGCAGGGGATACAGGTGGCGGGCATCACCGGGGCCGGTCGGGGGAACGAGAAAACGCCCGTCGCCGCCGAAGGCCCCGTCGTACACAGTGGCGATTTCCTCGCGCATTCGCAACAGGTCCCAGGCACGGGAAAGCTGCACCCTCCCCACGGCGGCGAGCAGGTCCGGCATGTTGTACTTGTAACCCGCCTCCACCACCTCGTAGTACCAGAAGGCCCTTGCATCGGAATAGCGGTTCCAGACACTGCGGTCTATGCCGTGGAGCCGCATAACCGAAACCCTGCGGGCAATGTCCCCGTCGCGGCATACCAGCATCCCCCCCTCGCCCGTGGTGATTGTTTTGGTAGCGTAAAAGGAGAACACGCCAACGTCTGCGAGAGTGCCGGCGAAAGATGGGGGTTGGGGACTGGGGACTGGGGACTGGGGACTGGGGACTGGGGACTGGGGGGTGGGGACTGGGGACTGGGGATTGGGGACTGGGGACTGGGAGGTGATGTACGGGGGCGTTGCGGGGGTGTCGCCCGCTGGTCTTGCTAAAGCAAGCCCGCCATTGTCGCATACTGGGGCAATCACTGGGGCTCTTGCCATGCCGCCTTCATCTGGGCACAGCTTAACGCTGTGCTGGTTTGTTGGCACCCCCGCTGAGGGGGGGAGCGGAAGACCGCCATAGGCGGGCTGAAGCGAGGGGGGAGGCTTCCCCCCTATTTCCCTAGTCCCTAGTCCCTGATCCCTAGTCCCTATAAAAGACGGAAACGAGTGAGCGGCATCCTCAATGACTTTTAAGTTGTAACGACGGGCGACCTCCATTATCGAACCCATGTCGCAAGGTAGGCCGCCGTAATGCACGGGGATTACCGCTTTTGCTTTTCCGGCGGGGAGTTGTTTGAGCGCGTTTTCCACGGTGGCGGCATTGATGTGGAAAGTGCCGGGGGCTACGTCAACAAAAACGGGATCGGCCCCCAGGTAGCGGGCAACCTCGGCGGTGGCGGTGAAGGTGCAGGAGGGAACCAGCACGGCATCGCCGGGGCCTACCCCACAGGCCTCCAGCGCCAGGTGCAGGCCGCTGGTTGCCGAGTTGACGGCAAAACAGCGCAGGCCGGGGGTTTGCAGGAATTCGGCAAATTCTTTTTCAAAGGCAAGGGCCTCGGCGCCGGTGGTCAGCCAACCGGAACGAAGCACCCTCAGCACGGCCTCTTCTTCCTCCTTGCCGATAAAAGGCCGGGCAAAGGGGATGTCGCTTGACGCTGCGGGCATTACCGGGAAAGTACCGGCAAGGCCGCCGGTTGCGCTGACGACTCGCTCATAGAGGGAATGGTGTCCCGCAGCACACGCCGCAGCAGCTCGCCGTTGCGGTACATCTGCGACTGCCGTGGATCAAAGCGGCAGATGGGCTTGATTTTTTCCATCAGGCTGGCAAGGTTTATGGGGCTGGGGCTTTTTCTGTCCAGCCGGAGAATGCGGCTGTACTCGGTTTCCCGTGGTTCCTCGTCCACCGACCACAGTTGCTCATCCAGACGCTCGCCGCGGCGAAGCCCGGTGTACTCGATCTTGATGTCGGTTTCCGGCTCAAAGCCGTAAAAGCGGATCATCTGCTCGGCAAGGTCGCGTATGCGGACAGGCTCGCCCATGTCCAGCAGGTAGAGCATGCCGTTTTCGCCAACGCCGCCGGCCTTGAGCACCAGCGAGCAGGCTTCAGGAATTGTCATAAACCAGCGACGCGCATCGGGATGGGTGACGGTCACCGGGCCGCCCTTTTCGATCTGCTTCTGGAACAGCGGCACGATGGAGCCGCTCGATCCCAGCACGTTGCCAAAACGGACCACCATGAAATTGGCGGCAGTGGCCGCCCTCGCCGCCTCGATGACAAGCTGCTCGCAGATTAGTTTTGACGCGCCGTACACCGAGACCGGGTCAACGGCCTTGTCGGTGGTGATGTGGACGAATCGCTTTACCCCCTGTCGCATAACGGCGCTGAGGAGGTTCTCCGTGCCAAGGACGTTGTTCTCGATGGCGGCAACGGGGTTCTCCTCCATCATGGGGACGTGCTTGTACGCCGCTGTATGGAACACCACGTCGGCGCGGAGGTGGTCGATGATAAAGTCCATGTAGTCCGCGTCTTTCAGGTCGCCGATCACCGGCACGAGGCTGGTCTTCTCCCCCACGCCCTCATCCTGCAAGAGCCGCAATTCGCGGTCGATCTGGTAAATCGAATTTTCACCGTGGCCGAACAGGTACAGCCGCGAGACCCCGGCGGACAGAAGCTGGCGGCACAGTTCGTTGCCGATGGAGCCGCCCGCGCCGGTTACCATGACCCGCTTTCCCCGCAGGTAGGCAATGCTCTGCTTGAGCTGCATCGCAACGGGGGTTCTCCCCAGCAGGTCCTGCGGGTCGATGGAGCGGGTCTGTATCAGGTGGGCGTCGCCCTCGATAATCTGCGAAATGCCCGGCAGTATGCTGATTTTTTCGAAACCGGCTTTTTTGAGTATCGAATAGAGTTCTTTGAGGTATTCGCGGCTTGCGCTGGGAATGGCGATGATCGCCTCGTCGGCGGGATTCATCCGCAGAAGGCGCGCCACGTCCCGGATCGGCCCAAGAACGGGGATGCCTTCCAACTGGCGGCCTATTTTCTGCGGGTCGTCGTCGAGGAAGGCAACCACCTCGCCAAATATCGCCTTCGACTTGATTTCGTTTGCCAGGGAACAGCCGGCAAACCCAGCCCCGATAACGTACAAACGCCGAGATTTCTGCGTCCTCATGCTCTACCCCTCCCCGTTAAATCCAAAGGAGCTTTTCCGAAAACTGAAGTTTTGGAAGAGCTTCTGTTACCTGTCCAGCGCTCCCATCACCTCAAATGCAAGGTCGATGGCAAAAGAGTCGTCGTACAGACTCAGCTTGACCTTTGCCCTCTTCTTTCTCTTATCGACTTTAATTATCTTTCCCTCAAGCCCCATGAGCGGGCCCTCTATCACCACAATGCGCGAATTTTCGTTAAAAAATACCCTTGATACGCCCGCGACCGGCCCCGCCTTTTTGATAAAATGGAGCACCAGTTCCAGGTCGCGGTCGGCAAGCGGCCTGATGTCCTGGTTTGATTTGAGAAAACGGTAAAAGCCGTCCGTGCGCCGGAACGCCCACTGCTGGGCAACAACGCCCTCCTTTTCGGCCTCGACAAAAATATAGCCGGGAAAAACAGCCGCCGTGGTTTGGTGCAGCTTTCCCCTGCGCCGTATGTCAATGCGCCGCCGGGGAAAGTGCAGGTAAAACGGCTCCTCGGGGTGTACCGCCTTAAACAGCCGCATAAACTTTTCCTCGCCGCGTGTTTTTACCTGTATGGCGTAATAATTCATCTGATTGACAATAAATCATAATGCTCTGGAAGTAAACTGCCGATACATGGAAGTGGAGACATCTATGCGGAAAAAACACATCATGCAGGGACTCTTGCTTTTTGCCATTGCCATATCTCCGTTGTACCCGGCTACCGTGTCTTTTCTGGTTATGGAAACCGGCCTCTCGGTGGAAAGCCCGGCCAGCCAGCAGTCCGCCATGTGGGAAAACGGCCTCCTGGATGTCTTTTTCGAGGCCGGGCACATCGTGAGCAACTCCCCCATTATGCGGCTTAGGCAAAGGCCCGGTGACGGCTTTCCAGGCGAGGCGAAACGGGATTTTGAACTTGCAAAAGAAGGAATGATGGACTTTTTTGTTATTGCCGTGGTAAGCCATCCCGCCCCCTACAACGTTTCGCTTCGGATGTTCAGAACCAACTCACAGCAGATGATACTGGAACACCAATATACCTACAAAACATACAAAACGAGGAAAGAAGAGTACGACGCCATAAAACAGGAAATTCTTGTTTTGGCGGCGCGCATACGATAAGGGGCTGTTATGAGAACGAAAATTATTGGAATAGCGGTAGCTTCGGCACTATTGCTTGTCGGCGCTACAAACTGGGACGGCGTTGCGACTCTTGATCCGTCCGGGGATCTGCCCGGAGGAGGCTATTCCATTGCGACAAACGCTTTTCCCAGAAACACCGTGCTGGATGTCACCAACCTTGAGAACAACAAAACAGTACGGGTTTTTGTTGTTTCCGGGCTTGGCGCTTCGGGCCTTCTGGCTATACTTTCCCGGAACACCGCCGAAGCCCTGGAAATTCACGGCAATTCCGTTTCCAGGATACGCATGGTCCAGCCTCCCGATGACATCGCGTATTCCTATCTGCGGCAACTTGGCCTTGTCTCCAGTGCCGAAGCTCCCGCCCCCCTGCTCGTAGAGCCAACGCCTGCCTCCGTTGCGGGAACGCCTGCTGCGCCGCCTCCAGGGCAGGAAAGCGTGCCCCATTCTCTTCCGGCCTCCCAAGCGATTGCCGTAGTTCCCGCCCCCCTGCTTGTAGAGCCAACCTCTGCCTCTGTTGCGGGAACGCCTGTTATGCCGCCTTCGGAACGAGTGCGTGCGCCAGATATTCGCCCCGTCATGGAAGCAATCGTCAAAATAGATCCCGAACACCCATTGGAAAATCTGGTTATTGTCCCCTCGCATGAACGGATCCCCGAATCCGGGGAGATCGTCATCGCTGAGGAAAACATGCTCCCCCCCATTGCGCCGCCGGGTTTCGCCGCAGGGGAACACGAGTACGTGCTCATTGACGGAATTCGCCCTGAGAATACTTCCGCGACAGCGGCGGCGGGCACAGATTCCCAAAATTTCTCGCCGTTCCAGGCGCCGCTCATCAGCGGGCTTCAACGCAACAAGTGGTACGTTCAGGTAGCCGCCTACGCCCGGCCCGATTATGTGGAAGACGAGATCAGCCGGATTGGGAAGGAGTATCCCCTGGCGATACAGAACATCGGAACCGACACGAGTCCCATGTTCCGCGTTCTCCTTGGCCCCCTGAACCAGGGCGAAAGCGGCGCCGTGCTCCAGCGAGTCAAGAGCATTGGGTATAAGAACGCATTTGCGAGACGGGGATGAGGGTTGGAAATGGGAAGTGGGGAATGAGGAATGAGGAGCGGGGATTTCGTGTCCCTTCCTTACCGTCCGTGGCAGTGCTTGTATTTTTTTCCGCTGCCGCAGGGACAGGGGTTATTGCGGCCCACTTTGGGCTGACTGCGAACCACCGTTGCCCCGTCGGGGCGGCTGGCGGCGTTCATTGGCGAAGCGGCGTTTTGCCTCTGTCCGCCAAAACCAGCGGCACCAAAGGCACCCATGCTTGAGTGGCTTGCCGACTGCGACGTGGCAAAGGTGCAGCTGGACGATCTGCGGGCATCGGGCGGCGTTACCTGAATACGCACCAGATGCAGGCGTGACGCTATCTCCTGACGTATTTCGTCAATCATTTTGTCAAAAATCTGATAGCCCTCGACCTTGTACTCGGTAAGGGGGTTTTTCTGGGCATAGTGGCGCAGGTACACCGCCTCGCGCAGGGCCTCCATGTTCTCCAGGTGATCCAGCCACTTGCGGTCAACGGCATGAAGGTAGCTGTCCCTGATGATGGCATTGAGGTAATCCGTGCCGATGATGGCTTCTTTATCATCAATATCTTTCACCAGATCGGCGATTATGCGCTTTTCCAGCGCCTCAGAATTTTTCACATCGGCACTGTCTGAATCCAATGTTAGCTGATAGGCGAATTTCAGGCGCAACTGTTCGGCCAGGTCTTTAAGGGCGGCGGCGGGGTCATGCCGTTGGGCACGGTTATACTCATCGATCAAAACTCCAACCATGTCGGCGCTGGCGTCGTTCACCCGTTTTTTGAGATCGGTGTCAAGCAGGATCGCGTCCCGCTGTTCGTAAATGTATTTGCGTTGCTGGTTCAGCACGTCGTCGTATTCCAA
>JAISSG010000012.1 GCA_031273185.1 Treponema sp.
CCATCTGCCGCGCTGTTTCTTCTTGCTTTCTGCCTACTTCCCTAACAATCCGATCGGTTTCCTGCAAAGCCGCCCAAACCGACTCAAAAGTGGGGGGATTGGCTGTCTGTGTTGCTGGCATAATTAACCTCCTAATTTAAGTCGCGCTAACGACAACGTTAATCAAACGGCTCCGCGAAGCGGAAACGATAACTCCTGCCTCTAATATACCGCTTTTCGCTGGTTTTGGAAAGGCAACGCAAATCCCCATTTCCCCTTTTTTCTCTTTTCCTGTTCCTGTATGTTGGTACAAATGGCAGATATATCAGGCTCTCAAATCCCTGAAATATGGAAGGATCGATTTGCTTTTTACTTTTTCATTGTTCTGCGCGAGGCGAAACAGCGCGACAAAGTCCTGGGGGCTGATGTCAACCGCGCCGAGGGTGGTCTTGTAGTCCAGCGGCATCCCCAGGTCGAAAAAGGCGTAGCCGTTTTCCTGCAAATAGCGGGTGGCAAGGATGATCTGCGCCGTGCCGGCGTTGTCCTCGTCGTAGTACCCTGAGTACGAAGTATAAACCTTGCCGACCTGTACCCCGAATTCTCCGGCGACGAGTTCCCCGTCCCGGTACAGGGCGAACGACATGGGGTACACCCCGCGCAATGCGCCCTGCCGTATTTGCCGAATTGCCGCCACCAGGGGCGGGGTGAGCCAGTCGTCGCCGTGAATCGCAAGGCAGCGATCGACGATGCGGTGGAAGTCGGCATCGGCCCGCAGATCGTAGCGGCCTAAATGCCGCCTGATGGATTTTTTTACGTGCAGGTTGTCGAAGAACAGCGCCGAGCGGCTCAGGTGCAGTTTGGGCAGGAGAATGTAGCGGGGTGTATTTTCGGCATCGGTCCCGGCATCAGAGTCAGCATCCAAGTCGGCTATGCGGCTGGACATTACCAGAAACCCCGCTTGCATCAGGCGGGCGATGAAGTCCGGCTCGAAATGCGGGGAGACGCAGAATTCCTCGCCGTACCCGGTTCCCAGCATGGCATCGACGATCTTGTGGGGATTGTCCCGGGGAAAGATTACCAGATAACCGCTTTCGGTGTAACGGAGGATCAAGGTAGAGAGTGGAGAGCGGCTTTTGGGGAATAGGGGGTGGAAATATTTGCCTGGAAGCGCATCGTGTTGACTACCAGCAACGTCCTCGAATGGGGAACCCTACTCCCACTCCCTATTCCCTGCTCCCTGCTTATTTCGCCTTGCGGGTGCGCCTGGCGGCCTTTTTGGGCGCTTTCGAAGCCGGCTTCTTTGCCGCCTTTGCCGAGGCTTTCTTCCGGGTTACCTGCTTCTTTGCAATTTTCGCCCTGTTGCCGGCAGGCTTCTTTGCGGCGGCTTTTTTCCCGGCGGCGGGTTCCTTCTTAAACCTGGAAATACTTTTGACAATATTTGCAAGTTCCTTGTCCCTGGCCGCCAGCACCAAGTCCCATTTCAACTGCATTGACAGCCAGAATTCGGGATTCGTGTTAAAATACTTGGCAAGCCTCATCGCTACGGGAACGGTGATTCTTGTCTCCCCAAGGGCAATCAGGCGAACCGCCGACTGGCTCAGATGAATTTCCTTGGAAATTTTGAAGGGGTTGAGATCGTGCTTTTCCATCAGATGCGTCAGAAAAGCTCCTGGGGATTGAATGGCTGTTTTGGTCATAATCACTCCTTATTATAATGGAATTTGCGTGAGCTTCTATATAATACCAAAACTCTGGTAATTAGTCTAGTGGAAAATAACCATAAAATGTGATAAATTGTATTCCAAGGTATGAGAAAGATACATAAAAAGGCAATCAAGAAAATCGCCGCGCTGGTTATTTCCGTCCTTGTTTTCGCGGCGATCAGCCTGCTGCACCTCTGCGGCGCGTTTCACTTCCTGGAGTACAAGTCCTATGACCTTCGCGTCAGGTTTACGGCGCCCTCCCTCCGGCCCTCGGACGACATCATTGTGATATTGCTGGACCAGGACAGCATCGACTGGGCGCAGAGGGAACGGGGCTGGGGCTGGCCCTGGCCGAGAAAGGCCTACGGGGAGCTGGTTGAGTATATGGGCCTAAGCGGGGCGAACTCGGTGGCGTTCGATATACTCTACTCGGAGCCTTCTGTTTACCGTAACTCGCGGCAGGATGAGATTATTGACAATGTGGTGGCAAATCTGGAAGCTGCCCAAGCAGCCGCTGCCCAGGCAGCCTCTGCCCAAACAGCCGGTACCCGGGCGGTCATGGCCGAGGGGCAGCCACGGGCGCCTTTGTTCAGGGAAGCGGTGAGAAGCCTCTATGAGCTGAGCACCAGGGAAGATGACGGGGCGTTCGCCCGCGCCACGCAGGAGTATGGCAGGGCCGTGCAGGCGGTTTTCTTTTCCAGCCAGTCCGGCAGCGCCCGCTCCTGGCCGCCCGATCTGGGCGCGCCGCTGTTCGAGCCTGAGGGTTTCGGCGGCTTTTTGGAGCGGTTCAGCGCGGGCGGCGGCGATGGCGCTTTAACCGGCGCCCAGTTTCCCATTCAGGGCCTGCTGGATTCTGCCGGCGCGCTGGGCTGCGCTACCGGAACCTCCGATTCAGACGGCACGTACCGGCGGCTGCGGCTTTTCAGCCTTTTTGACGGCAAGGCCGTGCCGGGCTTTGCCGCCGCTTCCCTGCTGGTTTCCGGGAATGACACGGGCATCAGCTATAACGCCAAAAGCGGCGCCATCCAATGGGGGGATTATTCGATTCCCGTTGATAAAAACGGGGCAAGCCTCCTCCGCTTCCGAGGCTCCGATTTTAACCGTTACATTCCCTACTCAATGAAAGATGTCTTGCTGAGTTACGAGGCCCACCAGCGGGGCGAGAAGCCCGCGCTTCCCCCCGAGGATTTTAGCGGAGCCTACGTGTTTGTCGGCCTGTACGCCCCCGGCCTTTTCGACATTTTCACCACTCCCATGTCGTCGGTGTATCCGGGCATGGGGATGCATATAACCATGCTGGACAATATCCTTCAGGGTGATTTTACCCGTGAAAGCCCGCAATGGCTTAACCTGCTGGTCCTCCTTGTCGTTGTAAGCCTCACCGTCTTTTTCTGCTTTTTCAACCGTGTGCTCCTGTCAGTTGGCGGTACCATATTTGCCATACTGGGTACCACAGCCGGTACCTTTGCCGCCTACCACTGGGGCTGCCTCTGGCTTCCCATGGTAACGTACCTGGCCGGAATCGCGGCGGCCTTTATCAGCATCACCCTGTATAACTACGCCACCGAGGGCAGTGACAAGCGGTTCATCAAACAGGCGTTCAGCCAGTACCTTTCGCCCAAGGTCATCGACCAGATCATTGCCGACCCGTCGCAGCTCAAGCTGGGCGGCGAGAAGCGCGAGCTGACGGCGATCTTCACCGATATCCGCAGTTTTTCAACAATTACCGAGGCTCTGGGCGACCCGGAGAAACTTGTCGAACTCCTTAACCACTACCTCACCCGGATGAGCGACATCATCCTTGAAAACCAGGGGACCATCGACAAATACGAGGGCGACGCTATAATCGCCTTTTTCGGCGCGCCTGTCCGCCTGGACAACCACGCCAGCCTCGCCTGCCGCTCCGCAGTGCAGATGAAAAAAGCCGAGGCGGACATCAACCGGGAGGCCCTTGCCGCCGGGCTTATCACCGGGGCGGTGCTGGAGGCAATGGTAAAAAAAGGCATACTGCACAGCCGGGACGACGCCTGCCCGATGTTTACCCGCCTGGGGATCAACACCGGCGACATGGTTGTCGGCAACATGGGGACCCCGAACAAGATGGACTACACCATCATGGGGAACGCGGTGAACCTTGCGGCCCGGCTTGAGGGCGTGAACAAGCAGTACGACACCGGCGGAATACTGGTAAGCGAGTACACGAGGGACAAGATCGGCGACGAATTTGTCCTGCGCCCGCTCAGCCGCGTCCGCGTCGTGGGGATCAATGCCCCCCTGCGGCTGTACGAGCTGCTGGATATACGAGAGGGTGCGCCACCGGCCCTGCTGGAAATGGTAAAAAGCTGGGAGCAGGGATTTGCCCTGTACGAGCGAAAGGACTTCCTCGCCGCGGGAAACATCTTCCAGGCAATATGCCAACAGAACACTGCTGACCTTGCCGCGAAAAAATACTATAATCGCTGTAGCAAGTACCTTGCCTCGCCCCCCGACGGCAAGTCGTGGGACGGCGGAGTAGATAATTTGACGGAGAAGTAGCATGAAAAAGATCATCGCCATGTTCTGCCTTTGCGCCTGCGCGGCGGCAGTTGTATCGGCACAGGCTTCGCGGGGCGGGACGATGTACGTCGCCACCAAAACCCTCAACCTGAAATCCTCAACCGGTTTTTTTGCCTCCACCAGGGGCAGCCTTGACTACGGCGCGCAGGTAACGGTGCTCCAGGTAAATGGAAGCTGGGTCGAGGTGCGCTCTGCGGCAAAATCCTCCGTTTCAGGCTGGGCAAAGACGGCAAGCCTTACCTCGCGGCGGATATTGGAAGGCAGCACCACGAGCGCGACGGCGCAGGAAGTCGCCCTTGCGGGAAAGGGCTTTAACCAGGAAATTGAGAATTCCTACCGATCGGGCGGCAACCTGAATTACGCCGACGTGGACAGGACAGAGGCGCAGCAGGTGGGCGACGAGGAACTGCGCAGTTTCCTTGTCGAAGGCCGTCTGTCGCTGGGGGAACGATAATGAAAAAGACCGTGCCGGCATTTGCCACGGCACTCGCCGCGTGCGCTATTCTGATCTCCTGCCAAACGCTGGCGGCTGTGGCCGACATCGGGGCGCAGGTTGCCGGCGCAACAGGGGTGATTGACCAAAACACCGCAGATGCCATCAGCCTTTCCAGCCGGGCCGCCGCCAGTGCCGCCGAGGAAATAACCCCCGAGCAGGAGTACTACATCGGCAGGGCCGTCGCGGCGAATATCCTCGGCAGTTATCGGGTATGGAACGACAGGCCGGCGCTGACCGCATACGTCAACCGCATCTGCAACGCCATAGTTATCAATTCTCCCAAGCCGGAAATTTACAGCGGCTACCATGTCGCGCTGCTGGACTCCGACGAGATCAACGCCTTTGCGACATCCGGCGGGCATATTTTTGTTACGCGGGGCCTTGTCGCCAGCGCCAAGTCCGAAGACGCCCTTGCGGGGGTTATCGCCCACGAGATCGCCCACATTCAATTGCAGCACAGCGTCAAGGCGATCAAGACAAGCCGCGTCACCCAGGCCCTTATGGTGACGGGAACCTCCGCGGCGGGGGCAGCCGCCGGCTACAACGTCAACGAGCTGACCAATATCTTCAACGAGACGATAGGGGACATCGTCTCGACGCTGGTCAACAACGGCTATTCGCAGACGCAGGAATTCGAGGCCGACAGCGCCGCCCTTGCCCTGCTTGCCGGCGCCGGGTACAACCCTTCAGGCCTGACCGACATGCTGAGGGAACTGGAGCGGACGCAGAGCAGCCGTCCCGGCGGCTTCAACAAGACCCATCCCACCCCGGCGCGGCGGCTGGCCAACGCCGAGAAAGATATCGGCAAGCACCGCGTGACGGACACCAGCGCCAGCCGCCGGGCACGGTTCAGCGCCGTGCAGTGAGCAGAGGCACAGGGCAGGCGATCTCTCACCGAGGCATATCGAACCTCTGTTTTCCTGTAAAATGCCCTACAGCCATTTTATACACGCATACGTTTTTTAATTTTGCAGGTATCTAGCCTTGAAAAAATCCAGATTTGAAGGAAACCAGGCGGGATCCAGGGCGGGTACATCATAAAGCTCAAAATCATCATACATTATATTTACAGACAGTAGTTCATCATCAACAGTAATATCGTATTCAATATACAGCCGGGAACAAACATTTCCTTTTTCATATTCATTGGTTATTTTTTTTAGCTCGTCATTTTTAAGATATTTTTCCATAAAAATATAGTAATGATTCATATTTTTACCAGAATCATGTTTTGCTGCCAATGGTTCACCCATTCTTGAAATTAATATCTTGTTTTTTTCCTCAGAATAAACCAAATTAAATTCGCCATCTGAATTTCCGTATTCGTCTGCCGCTTCATTAAGGTACACATAAATATTTACTTCATCTCTTTTTAATAAGATTTCATAATCTCCAATTAGTAGACTTGTTCTACAACCCGATATGTGATAAACTATAGGCATGGGAAAGGGGAAAAAATACAATCCAAACAGCCCTGAGGCTGTTTTTAAGCGGCTTTATGGGGTAAAGCCCGACAC
>JAISSG010000127.1 GCA_031273185.1 Treponema sp.
GTTAACCACTCCAATTTCGTTGTTAACGACCATGATTGCGGCAAAACGCACATCGCCGTATTTGTCCAGTGTTTTTGCCAGCAGATCGGGGCTGACCCTGCCCAATGAATCGATAGGGATAAGGCCGATTTGCCTGCCCAGCCGTTCCAGTGTTCGCAGGTTTTCGGTAACCGAGGAGTGTTCCGCCGCCGATGCAATTACCCGACCGCCGCCTTGCCGTGCTATCAGCGAATACAGCGGGAGACAGTTTGACTCTGTGCCACCGGATGTAAAATAGACGGTTTCGGGCGAAACGCCAAGGATCGAGGCGCAACGGGCGCGGGCGTTTTCAAGCACGTCATGGGCGGCACGGCCTTCCATGTGCGGCGAGGAGGGGTTTGCGAAGGGGGGCAGTGCACTTGCCTCCGGCAGTGGCGCGATTGCCTCCGGCAGTGCGGTTGCGGCCCAGTCAAAGTAATGGCGATGCCCGCTGAAATTGGGATTCATTTCTGTTATCTGTCTACTATAAAAACTTATAAAAGTATAGTATTATTGGCGGATACTAATGGAGTGGGTATGAAGGTTCTGAAATTTGGCGGTACATCGGTTGGCAGTTCAGGGGGAATTGGCCAGATCATTGGAATACTCAAGGACGGCAACAATGCGGAACATATACCGGTGGTTGTAGTTTCCGCTTTTTCCGGCGTTACCGATAATCTTATCAATTTGGCGCGCCTGGCAGAAGCGGGGGAGGCCTCGCCGTCCGATCAACTCAAGGAAATCGCCTCAAGGCATCGGGCGGTTGTGACCCATTTTCTCAAGGGCGATGATCGAAAAAGCGCGATTGCGGATATCAACGGCCTTATGGTTGAGTTGAGCCACATCCTGGATGGGATTTCCTTGCTCGGCGAGCTTTCTGATCGTACCCTGGACCTTGTCATGAGTTTTGGGGAGCGGCTTTCCGCGAGTCTTTTGGCCCGCATAATAAGCGCAAACGGCATTGAGGCGGCATACCTCGATGCCAGGTCCCTTATCAAGGCCAACGAACGCTTTGGAAACGCCCAATTTCTCGCCAAGGAATCCTATTCCAGCATCACGTCTTTTTTTAACCAGTCGCAGGAAAAAAGAATCCCGTTGCAGATAGCAACCGGGTTTATCGCATCTACCAAAAGCGGGCAGACCGTAACCCTGGGACGCGGCGGGTCCGATTTGACCGCTGCGATTTTTGGCGCGGCTCTTGGGGCCGACGAGGTGGAAATCTGGACTGATGTTGACGGCATCCACACGGCAAACCCAAAACTTGTTAAAAACGCTTTCAAGATCGATGAGATGCTGTATACCGAGGCGATGGAAATTTCCCATTTTGGCGCAAAGGTTCTGTTTCCCCTGACGATCCGGCCCGCGCTGGAAAAGGGCATCCCTATCTCTATTCGCAATACCTTTAATCCGTCAGACACTGGGACCCGGATCGTCAGCAAGGCGGCAGAGGGGAAATTCCCAATCAGGGGAATCAGTTCGATTACCCACATTACACTGGTGCGGATACAGGGGCCGGGCATGGTCGGGGTCGCGGGTTTTTCGGCGAGGGTTTTTGGCGCGCTGGCACGGCGGGGGATCAGCGTCATCCTTATCACCCAAAGCTCAAGCGAGTATTCGATCTGCTTTGCCGTTATGCCTATGGAAGCCCGCAATGCGGAGCTTGCCCTTGAAGAGGAGTTTGAGCAGGAAATTAAACTTGGCAGTATTGACAAGCCGATTGTCGAAACCGGCCTTTCTATTATCGCCGTGGTTGGCTCGAAGATGAAAAGCACTACCGGTGTATCGGGCAAATTTTTCCATGCACTGGGGCGCAACGGCATCAACATTGTCGCCATCGCCCAGGGCTCTGCGGAGAACAATATTTCGGCGGTAATTTCACAGCAGGATGAGGCCAAGGCCCTCAATGCCGTGCATGAGGCGTTTTTCCACGCCACGGTTCGGTCGGTAAACCTTTTTTTGATTGGGATTGGCCTTATCGGGGGAACGCTTCTTGAGCAAATTGCTAGCCACCGAAAAATACTCGCCGAAAAGGACAAGATCAGGATCAACCTGGTTGGAGCGGCCAACAGTGGGCGCATGATCTTCTCCCGCGAAGGAATTGACCCCAAAAAACTCATACCGATCCTGCGCGGCACGGAAATGCCGGGCGAAAAAGACGGGAAAAAGGGCGCTACTGATGTTGTTATTGAAAATTTTGATATGGCAAAATTCATTAACAAAATGGTTTCTTTCAATCTGCCCAATGCCTGTTTCTGCGACTGCACCGCCAGCGGCGATATTGCGGCGTTTTACGGAAAAATTCTCGAAGCGTCCATTTCGGTTGTTACGCCCAACAAACGGGCCAATTCCGGCTCTCTGGAATACTACCGGCAGCTCATCAGCTATTCCCGGGAGCGGCGGATTCCCTACCTGTACGAAACCACCGTCTGCGCCGGCCTGCCCGTTATCTCCACGCTGAGGGACCTGTACCTGTCCGGGGACAGGGTGCGGCGGATCGAGGCCGTGCTTTCCGGGACACTGAGTTTTATTTTCAATAATTTTGACGGCAAGAAAGCTTTTTCCGCACTGGTGCGCGAGGCCAAGGCAAAGGGCTACACCGAGCCGGATCCCCGCGACGACCTTAACGCCATGGACGCGGCGCGCAAGGCCCTGATCCTCGCGCGGGAATGCGGTCTTTCCCTTGAGTTCGCCAATGTCGATATTGAGCCGATTCTCCCCCCGGCCTGTTTCAAGGCAAAAACCGTTGACGCTTTTTTTACCGAGCTGGAAAAATCAGACGCCGCCTTTGAAAAGCGCCGCGCCGAAGCCGCCGCACGGGGAATGGCCCTGCGCTATGTTGCCATAATCGAGGAAGGCTCGGCAAAGCTCTCGTTCAGGGCGGAGTCGGCGAACAGCCCCTTCCGCACCCTGGTTGACAGCGACAACATCGTGGTTATCACCACCGACCGTTATTCGAAACTGCCGATGGTGATCAAGGGGCCGGGGGCCGGTGCGCAGGTAACTGCCGGCGGGGTTTTTGCCGACATCGTGCGGATTGCGCGGACGCTTGTTTAGGGTTGATGAAAATCTGCCGACAATTTCCCCCAGGGTGGACAATGAATTGCACGAGGCATAAAGCCCCTGCTATAACCGCGTCAATTACCTAGCAGTAGTAATTTTTCCACGTCCAGCATGTTGCTCCCTTCTCATTTCTCATGATGATGGAAAAATGCCGTCCGTATGCGGCGGCTTTATCAATGGGAAATAAATTGTTAAGGAGTTTGCCATGAAAACAAGACCGATATTGATTACAATCCTCACGCTTACCCTCGCATTCGCGGCCTGTGAAAACCCGGCTGGTTCAGGCGGCAAGCGCTCCCTCTCCGGGAACATAACCATCAACCCCGGCGGCCCTGTTACCATCGGCACGACGCTGATCGCCAGTTACAGCGGGGCTGAAGACGTAACCTACCAGTGGAAAAGGGCCGGGACCGCCATCAGCGGCGAGACCCACATCACGCACATGCCTGCCATTGCCGGGGAATACACCGTTACCGTCAGCGCGGCGGGGTACGACAGCAAGACCAGCGAACCCGTTACCGTTATTGTCGGTACTGATCTTGGCGGAACCATAACCATCGATCCCAGCGGCTCTGTTTACGTTAACACGGAGCTGGTTGCCATCTACGGCGGGACTGAAACTATAACCCTAACCTACCAGTGGAACTTAAACGGCGTTCCCATCGACGGCGCGACCGAAGCCACATACACGCCTGCCAAGGCCGGGGAATACACCGTAACCGTCAGCGCGGCGGGGTACAACGGTAAGACCAGCGCAGCCGTCACCGTTGTCCTCCACGACCTGACTGGAACGATAACCATTGATCCCAGCGGCGATGTTCTCGTCAACACCCTGTTGACCGCCGTGTACAGCGGGACTGAAACCGTCAGCTACCAGTGGAAAAGGGGCGCAGTCAGTGTCGGCACAAACTCCACGTACACGCCTGCCGAGATTGGCGAATACACCGTTACCGTCAGCGCGGCGGGCTTTAACAGCAAGACCAGCAATTCCGTTAACGTTGTCGCCCACATCCACCAATGGGGCATTTGGGAGGAAGACTACCCCGCAACCTCAACGGAAGATGGCCGGGAAACAAGGGTGTGCGAGCTTGTTTCCTCCCACATCGAATACCGCCCCCTCTACTTAACCGGCACGCCAGGGCTTGAATTCGAGCTTATCAGCGGCGGCGCGAATGACGGCACCTATCGTGTCAGGAAAGGCACCGTAAGCGCCGGCCCGGTGGTTATACCCGCCTCACGGAAATCAATTTTCACTCTTAGCCAG
>JAISSG010000007.1 GCA_031273185.1 Treponema sp.
AACTACATAAATGTATAGGTAAAAACCGTTTTTTTTTCAGTTTATGCCCATTTTTTTGCAAATTATCGCTTGACCTCCTGCGGATTATCGATAATTATAAATAAACCGGGATTATCTGGGAAAATTTGGGATAAATTGGAATTTTGATGTTTGGTGGTGAATACAGCGTTACGTTTGACGATACGTGCAGGATAAGTCTGCCCCGCCGTCTTAGGGACGCATTGGGGACGGACAAGGTAGTTCTGACCAAGGGCGAGGATCGCTGTCTCTGGCTGTTTACCCCCGAGCATTGGAAAGAGAAAGAGATCACGATCGTAAGCTCTACCAACCCCTTTTCAGCCCAGGGCCGTTATATAACGCGGCATTTTATCGGCCCGAAGCAGGAGCTTGACATCGACAGGCAGGGGAGGATTTTGGTGCCACCAAGCCTGCGTGATTTTGCCGGGCTGTCAAAGGAGTGCGTTGTCCTTGGGCAGCCCAACTACATTGAAATTTGGGACAAGGATCGCTACGAGGCGTACCTTGCGGCAAGCGAGGATGATTTCAGCGCGGCTTCCGAGGAGTTGGGCGCGAGGATCATGAAGGATAGGAATTTGGGCGGTTATGGAAATAACCCACACTCCGGTACTGCTGGAGCAGACAGTGCAGTTTCTCGCCCCAAGGGGCAGGCATGAGCTTATGATAGACGCGACCATGGGCGAGGGCGGGCACAGCTACGCTTTCCTGTCCCGTTTTCCCGATCTTTCTGTCGTAGGCATCGATGCCGACCCCGGGATACAGGCCGTCGCCAGGGAGCGGCTTGCCGAATTCGGGAACCGGGTGCAGTTCTTTTCCGGCTGGTCGCAGGATTTTTTCGCCGCGTACCCTGCCGGCCTTAACCGCCCGAACACGGTGCTTGCCGATTTGGGGATCAGCATGCGCCACTACGAGAAAAGCGGCAGGGGTTTTAGCTTTTTTGGCGACGAGCCGCTGGACATGAGGATTGACGCTTCTTGCGGCGTTTCGGCGGCTGATCTTTTGGCGCGAATGAGTGAGCAGGATATTGCCGATACACTGTATAGGAACGCCGGGGAACGCTACTCGCGGCGCATAGCGAGGGCGATTGTGCAGGAGCGGCAGCGGGGAGGGGTAGCCACGAACGCTGCCCTGGCGGAACTGGTAAAGAGGGCGGTGCCGGCCGCGTACCGGCACGGGCCCATACATCCCGCAACGAGGACCTTTCTGGCCCTGCGGATTGCGGTTAACGGGGAGCTTTCCAGGCTTCCCCAACTCCTTGAGGGAGCGTTTCAGGTTCTTGAGCCGGGGGGGAGGCTCGGAGTTATCTCGTTTCACTCTCTGGAGGACAGGATTGTCAAAAATTTCTTCAAGGCAAAGAAGAAAGGCTGTACCTGTCCTCCAGAGGCGCCATCGTGCGAATGCGGCGGCAGGCGGTCGGCAGACATCCTGACACCCAAGGGCGTAACGGCGGGGGAGGCGGAACTTAGGGAGAATCCGCCGTCCCGAAGCGCCCGGCTGCGCGTGGCAGAAAAAGTAACGGAGACCGATGCAGGATGAAAAAGTATTACGCAGCGTTCTTTTTTATGGTTGTTTCCATCCCCCTCTTTCTTGGGATCAACGCATGGCAGTCAAACGAGTGCGGGGAGCTGAGGAGGGAACTACGGGAGATCGAAAGCAGGCAGGAAAACAGCGTGGAAAAAAACAGGGCGGTGGCCGCCGAGATTGCCGACCTGCTTGCCATTGAAAAACTTGAGATTGACGCGCAGAGAAGGCTGGGGCTGAAAAAGATGCGCCCCGAGAACACGACGCTGATAATAATGAGGGGAAAGGGGCATGGTCGCTGAGCCTGGCAGTTTGCTGCTTGAATTCTCAGAACTGTCCCGGTCTCTGGGGGCTGACCTGCATTCCTGTGGGGATGGTGCGCCGGTCGTCGGCTTTTCCTCGGTAAGCATCGATTCCCGAACGGTACAGGAAGGCTCGCTCTTTGTTGCGCTTGTCGGCACCGTCTGCGACGGACACGGCTTTGTGGAAGCGGCTTTTAAGGGCGGTGCCGTTGCCGCGCTGGTAAAGCGCCACTCCATCGATGCCTTTAATTTGCTGACCGTTGCCCGGCAATACGGAAAAACCCTCATCGCCGTTGACGACACCCTGCGGGGCTTGCAGGATGCGGCAAAACTCTACCTGAAAAAATTCCCGCGCCTTTTGAAAATCGGCATTACCGGGTCTTCCGGCAAAACCACCACCAAGGAAATAGCCGCCGCGATCATTGGCGCGGAAAAAAGCGTGGTGATGAACCCCGGAAACTACAACTCCGAAACGGGGCTGCCCCTTGCCGTTTTTGCCGTGAGGGACTGCCACGAGGTTGGTGTCTTTGAGATGGGAATGAATCGGCAGGGCGAGATAGCCGATCTTGCCTCGGTGCTTGAACCTTGCGTCGCGCTGGTCACCAATGTCGGGACTGCCCATATCGGAATTCTCGGCAGTATTGAGGCAATAGCCAAGGAAAAAAAAGAAATTTTTTCGCATTTCAACGAGGACTGCGTTGCCCTGATCCCGGAGGATTCCGGCTTCCGCGATTATCTGGCGGAAGGGGTCAAGGGCCGGGTGTCGTTTTACGGTGAAAAATCATTTGCCGAATTTGGCGGCGTGCGGGGCATGGGGCTGGATGGCAGCGAAATTATCTGGGACGGGCAGCGGATACGTTTTGCCCTGCCGGGCAGACACAGCCTTGCTGATGCCCTCGCCGCCATCGCCATTGCCCGTGAGGTTCCCGTTGGTACTGCCGCAATCCGGCAGGGGCTGGAGTCGGTCTCGCCGCTGTTTGGCCGCGGGGAGATACTGCGGGGCAGGGCGACGGTGATACGGGACTGCTACAACTCGAACCCCGAGTCCCTTGCCGAGGCGCTGCAATTCTGCGAAAGCCTTGACTGGCAGGGGCGGCGGGTTTACGTGATTGGTGACATGCTGGAGTT
>JAISSG010000148.1 GCA_031273185.1 Treponema sp.
GCTATAAAGACAAATCAAAGTCAAAACTCCCTCTGTCAAGACTGATGTTTGATTGCCTGTTGGATTCCCAGAATATTATCTCTGTTTTGGCTGGCTAAGAGTGAAAATTGATTTCCGTGCGTAACCCATAGCATAAGCCCCGATAGTAGGTTATAGTATACCTTGGAGGCCCACAATGGAAGCGGTAGTCCAGATACTTGAAGCTGAAGAACTTGCCCCAGTTATGTATATCCCCTCGGAGATGCGGCACAACCGCCTTGAAGTAACACTTCGATTAGCCAAAGAAACTACCGCCGAGCCGGTTCAAGCAGCGCATATCAACACGGAGATCATGCAAAAATTCCGTAAAGCCGCCGAATCGGGCGAAGCTATGAAGCACCTCAAAAAGAAACTGGCTGAAGGCGCACGATTTGACTTTGACATCGCAAAACTTTCAAACGGAACCATGACCGAAGACGACTGGCAAAACCTATATGCCCTTCAAAATACCTAACGACACCATATCTAGTGTTCTGTAAAATACAAATGACAAAGTATATTGCTTCGTTAATTCCTTATTTGATAAGGAATTAACGAATATACGAATTAAGCAAACTGAATATTACAGAACACTAGTATTGGTTTTTTACCACTCTTTCGGCTGAAAATCTTTTGGCGGTTCGAGTAAACGGACATCTTCCCCCGTTAATTCAAGGACAAATAAACCGTTTTGTTCCGCGTATTCCCGTGCTTCAGGCGTTACCACTGCGCCAACTATCGCGCCCAGCAACTTTTTCCCTTTAACTTCAGCAGGCGGGTATTGCCGTATCAACAGCATCCGTTTTATATGCTCGTCAACATGAGTCGTTGTTTCCAGCCATCGTTTAACTTCAACCGCCATACACAGGGTCGTGTTGGAAAGCAAAATATCTATATCGATGCGCATACGGCTGTTATCGTCATAAATGGGAACACGGCGGTACATCCGCTTGAGGTTGTAATTATAAGCGTCAAACTTCTCGCCCAGGTGAGGCGCAAAAAAGGTTTCGATCAAATCGCCCATAGACAGGTTAAGCCCGCCGACATTGGCGGTTACACGGTCAACTTTTTCCCCCAGTTTATCGATACGTTCTTTGGCCTAGGTGTTTACACGGTCTATTCTTTCCCCCAGTTGGTCAATTTGCGTCTGGCTTTTCATTAAAGCCGCCCAAACAGCGGGAAAATCAAGCGTTTTCCCCCATTCCGCCGCTTTTTGAGCTGTCATTTCCGCCATAAAATGCCCCACTATTGTATGCTTCCAGTGTATTGCAATAACAAGAAAAATACAAAAGTCACCTGAATGTATGCTCATGCTTCCGGCCTGAAAACCTGGGTCACTGCGCTGCCGTCCTCGAACAGGCGGCGGATGTACAGGCGGTTTTCGAGTCGGTGCTTTTCCCACAGGCCGTCTTTTTGCTGCTCGATTGCAAGCTGGAGGCATTCCTCGCGGCCAAGGGCCTTGCGCCGCTGGGCAAAGAGGTACAGCCCGGCGGGTATGGTCCAGCGGGGCTCCGGGCCATCGCCCCGGCTCCCGTCCGGCTCGGCGCTGGCCCGGCCCGAAAAGACAAGCTCCCCCAGAAAACAGCCCGCCTCCGGGTCGATGCGCCCCGCCTGCTCCGGGTTAAGCTCAAAGCAGAAAGCCAGCTCCTGCGAGGCATCTCCGTCTGCCAGGGCTGCGGGGCCGAACGGGTCAAGCCCGGGCGCGTGGGCATACTCAAGCGGGGCGCGGAGGTCCAAGCGTATCAGCGGAGATTCTTCCATAATACGAAAAGTATACTACTTTGGGGGCCTTTGCAAAACTCCCGTTTTACAGGGGCTTTGATAAAGCGTTTTGCAATTTCGCGCCATATACATGGCAAGGAGACGCAAAATGAAATATCGTAATCTTGTTCTGGCAGGGGTGCTCTCGGTTCTCTGCGCGGTCTGTTCCTGCGCCAGCGGCAGCTCGGAAGCGGCGATGCTGGTGCTGGGGAAAAGCTCCGAGGCCCCGGTGTTTCTTTCCTGCAAGGCGGTGTCCGAGACGGAGATCGATTTCCAGTTCTCGCGGCCAGTAAAGGTAACGTCGCTGCACTTCAGCCCGGCGATTCGGCTGGAGGCCGTGGAAGACGGCAGCACCGTCAAGGTGAGCTTCAGCGAAGGGCCGGGGCCGGGGGAGCGGCTCACCGCCGACCTCCTGGCCGAGGACGACAGCGGCAGCACCATCAACGTGCTGGTCCCGCTACGCACCAGGAACGACAGGATCCCCCCGCTGCGCATCACCGAGCTGCGAACCGAGTATTCAAAACCCAAGTGCGAATTTATCGAGCTTAGGGCGTTCGCGGCGGGAAACACGGGCGCGATGCGGGTGTACGTGGCGGGAAACAGCAAGGCCCCGCTGGTGTACGAGTTTCCGTCAATTGAGGTGCGAAACGGGGAGTACATCGTGCTGCACCTGCGGACAACGGAAGAAAGCAACCGCGACGAGCTGGGCCGCAATTTGGAAGAATCCGGCGGCGCGGACTCTTCCCCGACGGCGCGGGACCTGTGGATTCCAGGCTCGTCCAAGCTGCTGCACAAAACCGACGCGGTGTACCTGCTTGACCAGGACGACGGCGTTGTCGACGCGGTGATGATAAGCGAAAGCGCCGATCCCTGGTGGGGCAAGGACTATTTTGCCGAGGCTGCGGAATTCCTGTTCAGTGCCGGTGCCTGGAAAAGCCGTGACGGAAAACCCTGCGGCCCTGCGGAGGCCGCGCAATCCACCGGCACGACGCTTACCCGGACGATCTGCCGCGACGAGGCCCTTGGCGAAAATTCAGGCACGGCAGCCGACTGGTACATCACCGCGAATAGCTGCGCGACCCCGGGAAAGCCAAACAACCCGAAGCGGTACAACTAATGTAATACACGATGTGTTACACGCTTTCTTTCCTGAACCCCTGGGCCAGGCGTTCCAGCAGGCTGTCGATCTGCCCTTTTGAGGAGATGCCGAAGCTCGCAAGCGGGCCTTCCTCGAACTGGTCGAAAACGGCGTTGCCGCTTTCGTACTCGCAAAACATGTTGGCAAGATACACGCATTCCACCACGCTGCGGTATTTTGCCCCGGCATCCGAGGGGTTGTGATGGTAGCGG
Source organism: Treponema sp. (assembly GCA_031273185.1). Next base: position 3,130 of record JAISSG010000148.1, read on the forward strand.
ATCGCGTTGACCAGGGGATCGGGAAAGTTCCACTTTTCCGCGATAAGCGCGCCTATTTCGGCGTGGTTCATCCCTGCCGAGAGGTCTTCAAAGGTGGATTGGGGAATGTTTCTCGTGGCGCAGAAATTCCGTATATTGCCCAGCAGGGAGGGGTGGACGTTTGAAAAGACGATTTTCCCCATGTCGTGGAGCATGCCGCTCGCATATGCGTCATCCAGAAGGCCGTTGTCCTTTTTGAAATTTTTGGCGAGGCTGTAGGCGTAAAACGCGGCCTTGTAGCTATGCTCCCACAGGCTCCGCTTTTCCGGGGTATCGGCGCCCAGTACCTGCTGCGTCCCGTAGGAATACAGCAGGTTTTTGATTCCCTGCATGCCGACCATTTTTACCGCCTCGGCAATGCTGTCAACCCGCTTTGCCAGCATGAAGTGGGCGGAATTGACGATCCTCAGGAGGTCTGCGGTCAGCGCCGGGTCAGTGGACAATTGCCGGGCAATTGTCCCCATGCTGGCATCTTCGCTGTCAATGAGCCGCTGGATACCGAGGATGTTCTCGGGGAACTGGGGAAGGGATCTGACGCTGCTGGCGATTTCCGAGGAAAGCGCCGAGACGTTTTCCGCGCTAAGCTGGTCAAGGGGGATCATTATCCGCGCAACGGTTTCGCTGCCGCTGCCGTATATCTTGAAGCACTCCTCGCCAAGCCCGATTTTTTTCAGCATGAGCGCAAGGATCACCAGGCCCAGCCCCGCGCCCTCGGAATCGTCAAGCACCTGCGAGATCGCCTCGTCAAGGCTGTCGAACTTGCGGGAGCGGGCCAGGCGGCTGTGAATGCGGCCCAGCTCGGCGCGGGTGATTGCGGCGTTGTTGCGAATCTCGATGCTGAATATCCTTTCCCGTATCTGCAAAACGAGTCTTATGTACAGCCCCATTTTTTCCTGCGTTTCCAGGAAGTGGGCGATGTTGCCCAGGGTCGTTTCCTTGAACCGCCCCATCCCCTCCTGGTAATCCCAGGGATTGGAGAGGTCCAGGCCGCGCTCGGCAAAATACGCCCGCTTGGTATTCGCCTTCTTGGCGTTTGCGGCAAGCTCCTGGACGCAGTAGACAATGTGGTCCCTGATTTTTTCCTGCCCGGCGTACTTTAGAAAAACGGCAATGATCGCTTCGATATAGGCTTCCGTTTCTCTGGGCAGGGTATACGTGGTAATGGTGACGGGAATGCCGGAGAGAACGGCTTTTTTTATTTCGGCTTCATTTGCAGCCATCTTTTCGCTCAAGGCCATTTTAGCAAAATACTTGCTATTGATATATTAATCAATTGCATATACTGTTTTGTCGAAATGAGAGAAATTTGGGCGCCGGAAGCGGCTGTTGTCGCGTTTCTCGCCTTGCCGTTTTTAAGGTCCTTTGTCAAAGCGCTTAGGCCCCTCGACGGGCTGGGCTGGCTTCCGCCTATTGCCTTATTGCTAATGATTGGCATATTCCCCGCCTATGGTTTCAGGCCGGAGTGCCTGCCTTTGCTGGTCGTGGCGGCTTTCATAAGCACTGTCCATTTTTTCTTTTGCCGGGAAGATGCCCATCGCCGCCGCTCGTCCCTGCTGGCCGCGCTTTCGCTGTCGCTTCTGGCGGCGGCAGCCGTCCCCGCGTTTGCCTTCGCGCCCAGGGTTTATACCGGGTGGAAAGAAAAGCCGGGGCTGGCAAGGACGCTGAAAGCCGGGGCCTCCGGCAGGGACTACAGCCTGCGGATATACGAGACCGCCCCGGAAGGCGCGGCTGCCTTGGCAGAGAGGCCTCTCGTTTTTCTGGTTCCCCCGGAAATAGGCTCCGAGGCTTCGGTGGACCTTGTGTGCAGGGAGCTTCTGGAAAACGGCTTTACGGTCGTTACTTATTCCCGCGAGGGCCGCGATTCTTTGCTTGCGGCGATGGGGCGCTGGCGCGTTTGCCAGAAGGCCGCCGGTTTGTACAAGGCCAACGAAAAGGGGAAAGTGCTTGAGGCCGGGAGGAGGCTGGACATCGAATACCTTTTGCCCCTTCTGCCCTCTTTGCTGGGCGGCGCGGGGCGCGGCGGCCTGCCGCCGCTTCTGCTTGTCGGCTACGGCGCCGGCGGTTCCGCGCTTGCCTACATGGCCGGTGAAAACAGGCTTGGGTTCCTCTACGGCAACACGCTGGGGGCGGTCTCCGTCGAGGGCCGGTTGTGGTCCTCCTACGTAGCCGAGGGGCGGGCTGCCCCCGAAATCCCCGTCGGCGCCGGGAGAGTCCGGCACCAGTGGTTTGCGCTGACCAGCCGGCTGCGGGACATGGGGCCCCGAAGGGTTGCGCGGGAGGGGCCGCTGCCCGCCGCCGGCCTTCCCGTGCTGTACCTGATCAGCGGCAGGGCATTGGATGCCGATAAAGGCCACCAGCCCTACCAGGCGGTCTTTGACGTGGTACGCCAGGGTTCCGGCCCGGCTGCCCTTGCCGCCATCGAAAGCGCCGGCCCGCTGGACTACCAGGACTACCCGCTGACCCGCCCCGTGTACTCGTTTCTGTTGCCGGGGCAAAAGGACGCGAAAAGAAGCAGGTCCCCGGTCGGCGACACGGCGGCAATTATCGGCAATTTCGCCGTTTTTCTGCTGGAACAGGCAGGAGGGGCGGGAGAGGCAGGCATACCAGGCCGCCAGCCCATCGACGGTAGCCTGTATTTTGAGGGCAAGGGTCTGGGCGGCTTCATGCCGCAACGCGAAAAGGGGGACCGGGGAGAGGAGGCCAATGTTTCACGTGAAACGTTTATGGGGACTAGGGGAACGGGGACTGGGGACTAGGGAACGGGGACTGGGGTAAAGAAAAGAGAGATAAAGAAAATAGGGCTGTGTGTTGTTTGCAGGGCTGTGCGCTCACCTTCGGGCTTCTGCCAGGTTTTTTATTTTAAGCCTTAATCTTGATTTTTCTCTATGTCCTTTGTAAAAACCCGTGCCCTTTGTGAGCTTCTTCTTTATTCCCCATTCCCCATCCAATGTTTCACGTGAAACGTTTATGGGGACTAGGGACTAGGGACTGGGGACTAGGGAGTAGGGACTGGGGGACTAGGGTGTTGATTTGGGGCGCGGGGCGAGGCACGCGAGCCGCCTTGCCAATGTTTCACGTGAAACAATTATTTAAGGATCAGGATTGTTGTTCTAAACTGGGGTACGATCCGGGAACGTTCTGCAACAGGAAACTTACGCGCCTTGCTCAATACCCCAGGCAACAATCCCCATTCCCCATTCCCTGATCCCTAGTCCCCGATCCCCAGTCCCCGATCCCCAGTCCCTAGTCCCCGATCCCCAGTCCCTAGTCCCTGATCCCCAGTCCCTAGTCCCTGATTCCCAGCCCCTACAAAGGGTGCTCCCTGAACAGTCCTATGGTGCCGGTTCTCCATTCCTCCCTGGCCTCCATGACCAGGCGCTCGACCTCAAGCCAATTGTCGGCGCGGGGGCCGGGCAGATCGCGGTTGGTGGAATTGCTGAACACGATGGTTTTGCAGCCCTGCTTGCGCAGGTTGACGATGTTTTCCGGGGCATCGTCAATGTACACGTTGGCCCCAACGGCGCCCTTGTCGTTCATAAAGCAGATGTCCCAGTAGGGGATGTCATAGTTGTCCAGCCAGTCAACTGTCTGGGTTACCGAGGCGCGGTGGGAGTATTTGAGGAACAGCCGGTGGGTGATGATGCGTATCCGTATCCCCTGGTTGGAGAGCTTGCGGAGTATCGCCGGGGCGTTTTTTATCGGCTCCATGTCGCGGAATATGTCCCGCTGGGTCACGGCGAAACGGTGCAGGCGGTCGTAGCCGCCGAATTCGGCAATGCCCCACTCGTCAAGGCCAAAGGTCACGTCCGGGGTAAGGGCCTCCAAGGGCTTGTTCAGCCACTCGGCGGCGATCTTCCGAACCGCGCCGTAAAAATCGCCGACCACGCCGTCCAGATCGACGCCGAGGATAAACGTGCTACCGTCCATCGCCTTCCGCGTTTTTGGAGATGAGGATTACCATGCTGCGGCCTTTCGCCTTGTACTTGGACGAGGGGGCGAGCGGCTCCTCGCTGCCCGGGGGCAGTATGTCCTTGGGGAAATTCAGGCCGGTGTCCACGGCCCTGAACCAGCGCTTGCGGTCGCCGGCCGGTGGCACGGTAAAAACCACCGGGTCAAGGCTGGCGTTGAACATAAGGTAAAAATCGTTGTCGTCCTTGTCCCGAACCACGTCGGCGCGGCGGCCATTTATTTGCAGGGCCAAAGTGTAGCCGATTTTTTCCCAGTTGGGGCTTGCCCCCCTCTCGGTAAACCACCTGATGTCCGGTATCGCGTTGTAGCTGCCCTCGCGCCCGGTGTAAAACTCGGGGCGCATAAAACCGGGGTGGCGCAGGCGGAAGGCTATCATCTCCTTCACGAAGTGGAACAGCTCCTTGTTCTTTTTCACCAGGGACCAGTCGTACCAAGAAATCTCGTTGTCCTGGCAGTAGGCGTTGTTGTTGCCCATCTGGGTGCGCCCTATCTCGTCGCCGCCAAGGATCATCGGCGTTCCCAGCGAGACCAAAAGCGTGGCGAAGAAATTCTTCTGCTGCTTCCTCCGCATATCTTCCAGCACCGGCTCGATGGTCGGGCCCTCGCAGCCGTAGTTGAAGCTGTTGTTGTTGTCACTGCCGTCGGCGTTGTTCTCGCCGTTGTCCTCGTTGTGCTTGCCGTTGTACGTCACCATGTCCTTGAGGGTAAAACCGTCGTGGCTGGTGAGGAAGTTAATCGAGTGGAACGGCTTGCGACCGTCGCGGAGGTACAGGTCGGAACTGCCCGAAAGCCTTGTGGCAAGGTTGCGCGTTTCCTTGGGCTCCCCTTTCCAGTACCGGCGGACATTGTCGCGGAAGCGGTCGTTCCACTCGGCCCAGCGCCCGCCGGGGAACCAGCCGACCTGGTACGCGCCCCCGGCATCCCAGGCCTCGGCGATGATCTTCGTGGCGCTGAGCACCGAGTCCTCGGCTATGCGCTCCAGCATGGGCGGCGATTCCATCAGGCGGCCCTGCTGGTCGCGCCCCAGGATCGAGCCGAGGTCGAAGCGGAAGCCGTCAACGTGCATCTCGACCACCCAGTAGTGCAGGCACTGCATGATGAACGTGCGGACGACGGGATGGTTGCAGTTCACCGTGTTGCCGCAGCCGGAGTAGTTCTGGTAGTACCGCTTGTTGTCGCTCAGTATGTAATAGATGAGGTTGTCCAGCCCCCGGAACGAGAAGGTGGGGCCCTTCTCGTTGCCCTCGGCGGTGTGGTTGAACACGATGTCGAGGATCACCTCGATCCCCGCCTTGTGCAGCTCCCGCACCATGAGCTTGAACTCGTTGACCTGGCCCCCGGGGCTGCGGTCGGCGGCATACGATTCCTTGGGGGCGAAAAAAGCCACCGTCGAATAGCCCCAGTAATTGACCAGCGGCTCGCCCGTCCTGGGGTTGACCCTCGGGTACTCGTGCTCGTTGAATTCCTGTATGGGGAGGAATTCAAGGCTGGTAACGCCCAGTTCCTTGAAGTAGGGTATCTTCTCGATAACGCCCAGGTAGGTGCCCGGGTGCTTCACCCCCGAATTGGGGTGGGCGGTCAGCCCCTTAACATGCGTTTCGTATAATACGCTGAAGCGCAGCGGGTAGTTCAGCGGCGCGTCCCCCTGCCAGTCGAAATTGTCGTTGTCTATCACGATGCAGCGGGGGACGTGCGAAAAATTTTCCTTGCTCGAAAAGGAAAGGTCCCCGTCGGGGGAACCGGGGTCAAAGCCGACGCACTTGCCCATCTCCCATTTTTGCAGGCTGGTAAGCGCCTTGGCGTAGGGGTCAATCAGGGCCTTGCGGGGGTTAAAGCGCAGACCCTTTTCCGGCTGGTAGGGGCCGTTCACCCGGTACAGGTAGCAGGCCCCCGGCTTGAGCCCCTTTACCAGGCAGTGCCAGACGTCGCCGGTTTTGTTCCCCTTTTTGTCCAGGGGTATCTCGGCGCAGGGGCTGCTCGACTGCGGGGACTCATACAGGACAAGGGAAACCGCCGTGGCATGGCGGGAAAAGATAGCAAAATTGACACCTTCTTCCAGCGCCGTAGCACCCAGGGGTATTGCCTTTCCGGCGCTGACGGTGAAATCTCCAAAGCTCATCAATGCAATTATACTACACCCCGGGGGAATTTGCCATAACGAACTCCCCGGTGTTTTTTTCTTGACAAATAAGCCGTATTGGACAATACTTATTGCAGATAAACTGGAAATTTTGTATATTTTTATGGGGATAGAGCATTGGCCACTACAACGCAGTTTTGCTCTCGGGACTTTCGGAAGACCCAGCAGGGGAAATCCCCGGCCTTCTGGCCTCGATAACCGATGGCTTGGACAAGCACCGAGCTGGCAGTCCTGGATAACGTAATGAAAAAGCATCTTGCCGATAAGGCAGTTTCAAAAATATTTTAAGGAGTGAAGTAAAGATGAAACTGAAATTCAGACTGAGCATCCTGGTGATCGCCATACTGGCGGTCGTGGTGGTGGGAGTTGCCGTAGTGCTTCTGGAAAACGCGTCCAGCATGGCAATCGGGCTTAATATCCAAATCATTGAGAACATGGGCCAAAACCAGGCGACGTACTGGGAGACCAGGGAAGACGCGCGCCTGACGACCTTGCGGACCATAGCGGATTTGTTTTCGGATTATGAAAGCATACCCCCGGCAGAGCGGCGGGACCGGTTCGATGAGGCGCTGAAGGGGATTCTTACGACCGATCCGTACTTTATTACCTTTTACACGGTATGGAAGCCGAACGCCCTTGACGGCATGGATTCGCGCTATATCGGCAGGCCGGGGTCTACTTCGACGGGGCAGTACGCATTGGCGGCATCCAAGGAAACCGGCTCTATGGTACTGCGGCAGACCACCGATGTGGCCGGCTCGATGGAGTATTTGACCGGGCCTAGCTCAAAGAAGGAACGGGTATTGCCGCCCGAAACCAGAAACATAAGCGGAAAGGATGTCTGGGTGCTCAGGTTAATGGTTCCCGTAATTAACCCCCGCACCAACGAGACGGTAGCCGGCGTGGCGGGCTACATAGATATAGCCGGCATCCAGACAAAGATAGACGAAACCCTCAAGGAAAGCCCGCTATTGGCGGCGATGGAGATTTACGGCGACAGCGGGTTTGTTTTCGGGAGCTATGTGCCGGATCGGCAGGGCAAAATAATGAAAGACGTGGTCACGATCTACGGCGATCACATGAATGACGCCGTCCAGAAAGTGGCTAAAGGGGAAGCGGCATCGTACCGCAGCTACTCGCCCGTCCTTAAATCGGAGGTGCGGATAAACCTTACGCCGCTCCGGATAGGCAATTCAGACAAAATGTGGACGGTGATGACCGCGGCCACCGAAGAGTACATGCTGAAAGAGGTAAACCGGCTGAGAACGTTTACCATTATACTGGCGGCGATAGCCCTGGTAGTGGCCGCGGCTGTTGTTTTCATTGTCCTCAGCAAAACGGTCAAGCCGATAGTCACGGTAGCGGATACCCTCAAGGACATCGCGCAGGGCGAGGGGGACCTGACCCGGACGGTAAACGTCCATTCCAAGGACGAAGTGGGCGACCTTGCCAAGTACTTCAACCAGACACTGGATAAAATCAAGAAACTGGTTATCATCATTAAAAACGAGGCGCAGAAGCTGTCCGACATCGGCAGCGACCTCTCCAGCAACATGACCGAGACCGCCGCCGCCGTGAACCAGATAACCGCCAA
>JAISSG010000038.1 GCA_031273185.1 Treponema sp.
CTATTCATGGCGTAATTGTAATACTCAAGCGGTTGTTGGTATAGTGGATGCATGAATTATTCCAGCACTTTTATTCCCACCCTGCGGGAAGTTCCCGCCGACGCCGTTATCGCCAGCCATAGGCTGATGTTTCGTTCAGGCATGTTACGCAAACTTGCCAACGGCCTGTTTGCCTACCTCCCGCTGGGGCTGCGGGCCTTTCGCAAAGTCGAGCAAATCGTCCGCGAAGAAATGGATGCAATCGGCTCGCTGGAAATGAAGCCGCCGGTGGTACAGCCTGGCGAGATATGGAAGGAGTCGGGCCGATGGGACGCGATGGGAGAGGGGATGCTGCGGGCAAAGAACCGTCTGGACAATGATTTTGTCGTTACCCCCACCGCCGAGGAAGCCTTTACCGCGATCGTCCGCGACGAGCTGTCCAGTTACCGCCAACTGCCCTTAAGCCTCTACCAGATCAACACCAAGTACCGCGATGAGATTCGCCCCCGCTACGGGGTGATGCGCGGACGTGAATTCGTGATGAAGGACGCCTACTCGTTTCACAGCAACGAGGAAAGCCTGGACGAAACCTATCAGGCGATGGGCCGCGCCTACCGCCGGATTTTTAAGCGCTGCGGTCTTTCGGTGATTCCTGTGAAGGCCGATTCGGGGGCGATGGGCGGCTCCGGCTCGGAAGAGTTTATGGTAGAGAGCGAGATAGGCGACAACACCCTGATCCTCTGCAAGAACTGCGAGTATGCCGCCAATGTGGAAAAAGCGGCCTGTGCGTCCGACAGTCCTGAGCCTGCCGCCGCACAAACTCCCCCCTACGAACAGATCGACACCCCCGATGTGAAAACCATTGAGGAGTTGTGCGCCTTCCTTGCCACAAAACCGCAGACCTTCATCAAAACGCTGATCTACCGCGCCGTCAATGTCGAGCTTGATCTGTCGTCTGCGCCCGGCTGCAAAAACCTTGAGCGCAAGAAGCCCGCCACCGACGGCGCGAAAAGCAGCGTGGAAACATACGCCGAAGCCTTTTTCGCCGTTGCCATACGCGGCGACCTTGACGTAAACGAGGCGAAGCTCGCCGCACTGGTAAAAGCCAGCGAAGTGGGCCTTGCCTCCGATACCGACGTTGTCCGTTTAACCGGCGCTCCGGTGGGCTTTGCCGGCCCTGTGGGACTAAGCACCCTGCCGATCATCGCTGACCACACCGTGACCTGCCTGAACGATGCGGTAACCGGGGCTCTGGCAAAAGACCTGCACTTCAAGCACGTTGCCTACGGGCGGGACTTCTCCGGCTGGATGACCGGCGACCTCCGCACCGTCAAAGCCGGTGACCGCTGCGCCCACTGCGGCGGGGAACTGTACGAGAAAAAAGGCAACGAGCTGGGCCATATTTTTAAGCTGGGCTACAAGTACAGCCGCAGCATGAACGTCAGTTACCTTGACGAAAACGGCAAAGCCTCCATCCCCAGCATGGGCAGTTACGGCATCGGCGTGGATCGCGCCCTTGCCTCGGTCATCGAGGAACACCACGACGATGCGGGCATCATCTGGCCGGCCTCGGTCGCGCCCTACCACGTCATTGTCGTTCCGATAAAGTACGAGGGCGCGGCAAAAACCGCCGCCGACCGCCTTGCCGCCGATCTTGAACAAGCGGGTCTGGAGGTGCTGCTGGACGACCGCAACGAGCGCCCCGGCGTTAAGTTCAACGATGCCGACCTCATCGGCATTCCCTGGCGGGTGGTGGTCGGCGACAAGGGGCTGGCGCAAACGCCGCAGATGGTGGAAGTCAAGCACCGCAAGGAAAAAGAAAACCGCCTGATAGACCTGGACAAAGCAACGGCAGATCTGGCGCAGAAGATACGGGAAGAGCTTGCCGCGCTAAACGGGTAAGAATTAAGGCCCCTATTGCAAAGTTCCTATTTACTCAATATACTGAGTAAATAGCTCACTATATTGAGTAAATAGGATTGCGTATGTTTAGGCGAAAACTCGTTGATCAGTTAAAAGAGCGACTCAGGGAAAAACGGCGTTTTATACAGGTCGTGATCGGTCCGAGACAGACTGGCAAAACCACGGCGGTGCTACAAGCGCTGGAGTCGGCTGCCAGACCATACCACTATGTCAGTGCTGATGACCCGGTCGTGGTTTCTGCGGAATGGCTGCGCAACGAATGGGAGATGGCGCGGCTGAGGCATAAACAGTCAAAGAAGGAAGTGGTGCTGGCCGTTGACGAGGTGCAGAAAATCCCCCAGTGGTCTTCCATGGTGAAACTCCTCTGGGACGAAGATACCCGTAAAAAAACGCCGGTAAAGGTTATTCTGACTGGTTCTTCATCCCTGTTGATCCAGAAAGGGTTGCACGAATCGATGGCGGGACGCTTTGAGGTGCTGTTCTGCCCGCACTGGAATTTCAGTGAATGCAAGAGGGCCTTTAAGTACGGGCTTGACGACTTTCTTTTTTTTGGCGGCTATCCCGGCGCGGCGGCACTCAAGGGCGACGTGGAGCGATGGGCCCGTTACATAGGATCGTCAATCGTGGAGCCGGTTATTTCCAGGGACGTGCTGCAGATGGAGGATGTCCGCAAGCCGGCCCTGCTCCGCTCGCTGTTTACCCTGGGGGCTGCGTACTCTGCGCAGGAACTGTCCTACACCAAGATTTTGGGGCAACTTCTCGACGCTGGCAATACTGTTACCCTCGCTCGGTATTTGGAACTGCTGGACAGCGCGAACATACTGTGCGGCCTTCCCAAGTACGCGGCTAATAGGCTGCGGATGCGGCAAAGCTCCCCTCGGTTCATGGTTTACGATACGTCACTCTTAATCTGGGCTGCCGGGTCTGCGCGGAAGCGTCTTCTGAAAATGCCGGAATTCGGGGGGCATTTGGCTGAAAGCGCCGTGGGGGCATACCTGTTGGCCCGTGGCAGGGAGGAGGGGTTCTCTGTCCATTGGTGGCGGGAGAAGGAGAAGGAAGTGGACTTTGTTATTGAAAAGGGAAGCTCTGCCCTTACCGCCATCGAGGTAAAAAGCGGCAGGGTCAAGCATACCGGCGGTAGCGTGGAATTTATGCGGCGTTACCCAAATGCCCTGAGCCTTGTCGTGGGAAGCGGGCACTGCGGCCTTGAAGACTTTCTTGGGGGGAAAATCCCCCTGTTTAAGGGGTGAAAATTCCCCAATAGCATCACGCAGAGGCGCAAAAACGCTAAGGGAAGAGAGAGGGGGTTAAGTTATGCGCTGTTTAAAGGAGGGCACTACAGGTAGTGTCGTTAGGCGCAATGGTACACCAGGGTTTTTCGATGGCTGCCACCGTTGCGTGGCAATGGGATGAAAACAAACGCAAAACAAACTTAGCAAAACATGGTTTAGACTTTGTTTATGTTGGAGTTATTTTTGCTGACGTAAACGCTATAGAAATTATTGATAACCGTGAAAATTATGGAGAAATAAGAAAACGCATAATAGGTAAATACAGTGACAAAGCAATTGTTGTTGTTGTACACACGGATAGAAGCGGAATTGCCAGAATAATATCTATGCGTCCGGCAAATAAAAAAGAGAGGAGTTTATATTATGACAATAGTTAGAATGACGCTTAAGAAAATGCAGAAAAAATATCCGCTTACCAAAAAGGCGTTGACTAAAATAGAAAAAGCCTGTCAGAAAGAATCGGACATGACAGATCCTGATAACCCCGATGTTACGGAGCTGTTGGCCAAAGGTTTAGCACGCAGAGTTGGTCGTCCTAAAATGGAATTTACCAAAGAAAAGATAAATATTCGCTTCGATCATGATGTGGCAATTGCTTTAAGGTCGTTGGGACGCGGCTGGTCAACGGAAGTTAATAACATTATGCGTAAATTTCTTGTTAATAGCGGAGCATTGGCAAGATAGTCTAAACTGGCCGCGCCAACCCTCCGCAGCCCAAGAGCGCAGCCGAAATTTAGTATTCGGCTATAGTCTTATTGAGCGTCAAGGTCAAAGGAGCAGGTGGTAATGACAATAACGCTTGATAAGGGGAATCTCCATTATATATATACTCATGTTACGCAAAAGGCATAAAAAGACTAAAAATCTGCCCCAAAATAGCATATAATGGGTCATTTTGACACACTTTCAAGGCTATTTTAGGCTGAAAATTATGGCTTTGCGTAAGG
>JAISSG010000048.1 GCA_031273185.1 Treponema sp.
ATCAGCGCGACCGGACAGAGCGCGCGGGTTACGGCTTTCAAGACGTATTATGACGGCGCCGCCGCCGGACAGCCCAACAAAGCCGCAGGCACGTATAACTACGTCGGCTCGGCGTGGACGGGGGATTTTTAGCGAGGAGTAGCGCAACGGCATCAGGCACGATTTTAAGCCAATGAGCAGGGAGTAACTTGTTTATTCCCTACTCATCATTTTTAGAGGAGTAACCAGCAGTAGCCTGAACGAGTATGCGGCTTACATTTTCCCTTCAAAAGCCGATAATAGAAGGGTATGAATGCGCTCCTGGTCTTATACGCCGGCGATCTGTCCGAACAGGCGCTTGAACCCCTTGCAAACGGGAAAAACAGCCTGAGCCTTGCCCTGGAACGGTCAAGTCTCTTCCCCGGAGTCGGAAAAATCGTGCTATTGACCGACACATCGACCCCCGCAATGGCGATTTTCCCCATTCCCCATTCCCCATTCCCCCATCCCCCCTCCCCCCACATAGAAAACCGGCAATCCTGGACGGTCAAAGCCCTGCTTGAGGCGATTGCGACCCATTCCGAGGGCTTCGACCTGAGCTATTTTGCATGGGCGGACTGCCCTTTCCTCGATCCGGCGCTGGCGGGGAGGCTTGCCGAGCGGCATCTTCGCTACGCCGCCGAGTATTCCTACGCCGATGGCTGGCCCTACGGCCTTGCCCCGGAACTGCTCTCGCCGGGAACTGCCGCCGTACTGGGGAAAATCCTCGGTGACGGCGACGGCGGCGAGGTTAAGCGCGATTCCCTGTTCGCCGTCATCCAGAAGGACATTAACGCCTTTGACATAGAGACCGAGATTTCCCCGGTTGACCTCCGCTGCCACCGCCTGAGCCTGTGCGCCGACTCCCGGCGAAACCTGCTGCTGCTGCGCCGCTGTGCCGACGGGGGCGTGCCGGACACCGCCGCCATCGAACGCATCGTGGCGGAAAAGCCGGAAATACTGCGAACCCTTCCCGCCTTTTATCCGGTGCAGGTCTGCGGCGGCTGTCCCCAAAGTTGTGCCTATTGCCCTTGGCCGCTGGCTGGCGGCGCGGTGACGGATCGGCGGGACTACATGGAAGCGGGGCAGTTTGGCTCCCTGCTGGAAAAAATCGCCGCTTTTTCGGGGGACGCGGTTATCGACCTGTCCCTGTGGGGGGAGCTTTCCCTGCATCCGCACAAAATGGAACTTATTGAGATGGTTTTGAGCCGACCGGAATGTGCGCTGGTAATCGAAACTTCGGGCATTGGCTGGAAGGACAGCGACCTTGAGCGCAGCGCGGAGCTTGCCAAGCGTGCCGCCGCTTGCCGGAAAAATCCCCTGCCGCCGCTTTCGTGGATCGTCTCGCTGGATGCCGCCGATTCAGCGCGGTACAAGGAACTGCGCGGCGCGGGTTTCACCGAGGCGACGGACTGCGCGAAAAAGCTCCTGTCGCTGTTTCCCCATGACGCTTATGTTCAGGCGGTGCGAACCGTGGGGGCGGAGGACGACATTGAGCGGTTCTACCGGACATGGAAAGAGACTGCGGGCGCTGCTAACGTCATTATCCAGAAATATGACGACTTTTGCGGGATGCTGCCCCGAAAACAGGCATCGGACCTGTCGCCGGTGCAGCGGCAACCCTGCTGGCACCTGATGCGGGATATGCCGGTTTTGATCGACGGCACGGTTGCCCTTTGCCGCGAGCAGATTGCCGCAAATGGCGGCATTACGCTGGGCAACGCTTTTACCGAGCCGCTGGAGGCTGTGTGGGAACGGGGCCAGCGGTTCTACGCCGAACAGACCGTGTCCGGCGGAAAAACTTACAACGCTCTGTGCGCGGGTTGCGATGAGTATTATACCTACAACTTTTAACGAGACGCTTCCCTCGTATACCGTTGTCGGCGGCAAGGAGCGGCTGGGCGAGACGGGGCTGTCTGCCGTGCTGCTGAACCGGGGCGGGCGTTATGCACGGCGAAACATATTTCACGATTTGGAAAAAACGGGCTTTGACACCGTTGTCTCGGTGGAGCCGGAGCCCGCCCACTACGACATCGACGAACTGTCGTTCCGTTTCCCCTTTGTCCGCTTTGTCCTGATTCGGGGGACGATCAGCCTTGGCGACCAGATCAATCTGGCGGCCTCGGAACTGGACTCCCCCCTGTTCTTTGTCCTGTGGAACGACCTCAAAATGATAGCCGGAGGCAATGCCCGCAGAATGGCAGAGCGGCTGGTCAGTTCCGCCGATGACGAGCAGAAAAGCCAGTACCGGCGGCTCTGCACCGTTCCGGTTATCCAAAACTCGCGTTTCGATACCCTGCCCACCCTTATCGCCCCCGACCTGCGCAGAAAAAAAGCGAGACCCCTGTTCATCAGCCCCACCTGCGAGGGGCTTCCCAGCCTGTACCCCTTTGACGGCGTGGGCATATACGACCGCGACCGCTTCATCAAGCTGGGGGGCTTCGACGGGATGATCGGCAACAGCCTGTGGCAGCTCATGGACTTTGGTTTTCGTGCCTATCTGTGGGGGGAGGAAATCTCCTCGACACAGACGCTCAGGCTGTCATACGAGGCAGGTTTTCCCGCCGTCAACGAATCGCCAGACCCGGACTACTGCCGCTTTTACCTGAAGAACCTTGCTCCGGCATTCCGGCGGGATTACGCATACCTGCCGCTGCGCCGGTTCCTCGGCTACCTGTTCCAGACCACCGGCGGTTTGAGCGCCGCATGGGACGATTTTTCTGAATGTCGCCTGTGGGTGCAAAAAAACCAGTTCCGCTGGCACTGCGATCCCAAGGCGCTTGCCGAGCGGTGGAACCTTGACACCGCCATGGAAAACCTTCCCCCGGAAAACGAGGAGTAAGCCATGCTGGCTGTCGTGCTGCAGGCCCGCCTCGATTCTTCCCGCCTGCCGGAGAAGGCGCTGCTCCCCCTTGGGGGAAAACCCATGTTGCTGCGGGTGATGGAAGCCCTGAACCGTGTCCCCTCGGAACTGCGGGTGCTTGCCTGCGACGAGGATTCCGCCGCCGCCTTCAAGCCGCTTGCAGACGAGGCGGGTTTTGCCCTGATTGCCGGTCCAAAAGACGACGTGCTTGGGCGCTACTGCCTTGCCCTCCGCAACTTTGGCATCACTCATGCAATACGGGCGACCGGCGACAACCCCTTTGTCTTTGCCGATGCCGCCGCCGCCATCGCCGCAGAGTCCCTTGCCCTGAACGCAGATTATGCCGGATACAGCGGCCTTCCCTTTGGCGCGGGCGTGGAATCGGTCTCTGCGCAGGCGCTGTTCCGTGCGGAAGCCGAAGCCGCCACGCCGTATGAGCGGGAACACGTCTGTCCCTACCTCTACACCCACCCTGAGCGGTTTTCCCTCCACCGCCCGCTTGCCCCCCTGCGCTGGCAAGGCGGAGACATTCGTTTAACCGTGGATACAGAAGAAGATTACCAGCGGGCGCAGGTCTTGTACGCGGCTTTAGAGAGGCTTGGCGAGGAACGCTATCGGGGGGCGGCGATTATTCGGGCGTATCGGGGAATAGGGAATGGGGAGTGGGGAATGGGAATAGGGAAGCCCAGTGAAAAGTAGCGCAGTGCTGGCGGTTGCCGCTTGTGAGCAGGGACGGGGGGGCGGGCATCTGGTTCGCTGTATGGCGCTGGTTCGGGGGTTGCGGGCACTAGGCAGGGAAGCGTGGCTTTTTCTCGCCGGGGCAAATGCCAACAGCCTTGTCGAAACGATGGGTTTTGACAAAACATGGATCGTTGCCGAAGACGGTTTGCACGACAAAGGTTTTGGGTGCATAGTTCTTGACCGTTTCCAAACCTCGGCGGAAGAACTTGCCCGCTGGTCGAATCTTGCCCCCGTCATCGGTATTGACGAGGGCGGCCCCAGTCGGGATTGCTTTGACTTCCTTATTGATATCCTTCCCAACTGTAGCCGAACAGCCCCTAATATAGCCGATCCATCGCTGTTGCCCCTGCCGGTAAAAAAAGAGCCTCCACTGGCACGACCAGAGACCGCTCCCCTCAAAGTGTTGATCAGTTTCGGGCAGGAAGACGCAGCCGGTCTTGGCAACGCAGTCGCACAGGCGTTTGCGGCAAAAAAACCAAGTATTGTAGACATAACTTTTATTAGGGGAATGAGGGAAAACCCTCTCTTTTCCCAGTCCCTAGTCCCCAGTTCCCAGTCCCCAGTCCCCAGTCCCCAGTCCCCGATCCCCAGTCCCCAGTCCCCGATCCCCAGTCCCCGATCCCCAGTCCCCAGTCCCCGATCCCCAGTCCCCAACCTCAGCGAACACCTTGGCGAATACGATCTGGTCATCACCCACTACGGGCTGACCTCGTTTGAAGCGCTGTATGCGGGGGTTCCCGTGCTGCTGGTTTCGCCGGGTGGCTATCATGAGCGGCTGGCAAGAAAAGCGGGCTTTGTATCGATGGGCGTTGGGAAGGGCAAGGCGAAAAAAATACCCCGCCTGCTGTTCAGAAACGGCGGGATAAATGGCACGTTCCTTGGCAAGTTGAAAAGCCGCTGTGCCGCCCTCGCTGTGAAGCACAGCCTTGATCACCAGCCACGGCAAAGCCTGGCGGAACTGGTCAACAGCTTTTCGCCGGACGCAAGCCGTAACTGCCCCGTCTGCGGCTCGGCGCTGAAAGCCCCTGCCCTCGCCCGCTTTCCAGAGCGAACCTACCGCCGCTGTAAGCACTGCGGGGTGATCAGCATGAGCAGGCTTACCCCGCCGCCCATCGAATACGGTAGGGAATATTTTTTCGAGCAGTACCAGAAACAGTACGGCAAAACCTACATCGAGGATTTCCCGAATTTAACCGCAATGGCACACCGGCGGCTTGCCGTGATAATGAATAATGGGGTTTCTGTTTCTGAAAAGCCGCTGTTACTCGACATTGGCTGCGCTTACGGGCCGTTTCTCGCTGCGGCGCGGGAGGCGGGCTTTTCCCCGCACGGCATCGATCCGGCGGAAGATGCAGTCCGTTATGTGACACAAACCCTCGGCATTCCCGCCGTGCAGGGCTTTTTTCCCTTGATGGGGAATGGGGAATGGGGAGTGGGGAATGGGGAGTGCGATGTTGTGACGCTCTGGTACGTTATCGAGCATTTCCAGAACTGCGTTCCAGCACTGGCGGAGATACACAAACTGCTCAAACCCGGCGGGGTGCTGGCGTTTTCGACACCCTCGTTTTCGGGGATTTCGGGGCGTTCGTCGATTAGGCGTTTTCTGGAACGCAGCCCGCAGGATCACTGGACGGTCTGGTCGCCGAGTGCCTGCAAACGAGCAATGAAAGCGGCGGGCTTTACGGTGAAAAAAATTATAGTCAGCGGGCATCACCCGGAACGCTTCCCCCTGCTGGGAAAATGTGCGCACGATAATAAAAGCCCGCTGTACGCGCTGCTTATGGTGGCGAGTACCATGTTCGGTTTGGGCGACACGTTTGAGGTAACATCATGCAAGAACGGTTAATCGTTTTGGGCGCGGGCGTTATGCAGGGGCCGATTTTCAGGATAGCGCGGGAACTGGGGCTGTACACCGTGGCGGTTGACGGCAGCAGCGCCGCCCCCTGCATCGGGATGGCTGATCGGTTTGAGCACATCGACCTCAAGGACAAGGAAGGGATCGAGGCCTTTGCCCGTGCGCTGCGGGATTCGGGCGGCGTGGCGGGGATAATGACGGCAGGGACCGATTTTTCCGGCACGGTGGCATGGGTCGCCGAAAGGCTAGGGCTGCCGGGCATTCCCTACGAGGTTGCGCTGAACGCCTCGGACAAGGCGCGTATGCGTTCCTGCTTCAAAAAAGCCGGTGTCCCGTCGCCGGAATTTACCATTATAGACAGCGTTGATACGCTTGACGAGCTTTCCCTGCCCGCCCCCTTTCCCCTCGTGGTCAAGCCGGTTGACAACATGGGTGGCAGGGGCTGCCGCAGGGTGGACACAGCCGGGGAACTGCGGGCGGCGGCGGCGGATTCCCTTCGCTTTTCCCGTTCGGGGCGGGCCATCGTGGAGGGCTTCATGGAAGGGCCGGAATTTTCCGTGGATGCCATTGTCTACCACGGCGAGATCACGATCTGCGGGCTGGCAGACCGGCACATCTTCTTTCCGCCCTGCTTTATCGAGATGGGCCACACCATGCCGACAAATTGTGCGCCCGAACAGCAAAACTCGCTGCTGGAAGCCTTTTGCGCCGGTGTCCGCGCCCTCGGCATAGTGGGCGGTGAAAACATCGGCGCGGCAAAGGGCGATGTCAAACTCACCCCCCAAGGCCCCATGATCGGCGAAATTGCCGCACGGCTCTCCGGCGGCTATATGTCCGGCTGGACCTACCCGTACTCGTCGGGGGTGGAGCCCATCCGCGCCGCCATACTCGCCGCCACAGGTCGCAAGCCGGACGGCCTTGTCCCGCCGAAAAACTGGACCAGCGCCGAGCGCGCCTTCATCTCCATACCCGGCACGGTCAAGGCGATTTACGGAACAGAGGCGGCGCGCAAACAGCCTCATGTGCAGGATATGTTTTTCCGCATAGCCGAGGGCGACAAGGTGAGCTTCCCGGAGAACAACGTCTCCAAGTGCGGCAACGTCATCAGCGCAGCCCCCGACCGCGCCGCCGCCATCGAAGCCGCCGAAAACGCCGTCCGCTCGATCCTCATCCACCTCGATCCCGCAGACAGAGAAACCGGAACATTTTTGTCCGGCACAACAGCCTTCCCCCCCGGCGCATTCCAACTCACCCCCGATCTCAAAACAGTACTTTCCCAACTCCCCGAAACAACACTCGGTATTAAAGGGAATGGGGAATGGGGAATGGGGAATGGGGAATCCGATTTGAATTACTGGGGTACAACCCGAAAACACCGTTATTGCCCGAACAATAAACCCACTCCCCAGTCCCCAGTCCCCAGTCCCCTCTCTCTAATCCCCTTCCCCGAATTCACCGCATCCTCCCTAAAAGACTACGTTGGCCGCAGCGTGGCGGAAAGCCTTCAGGCGGTGCGGGAACTTGCCGGCCTTCCCCTGCCGGAATCGCGCATGGAAAGCCCCGGAAATTCCGATAATAAAAAAAGCTTTCTGGGAAAATCGTTCTGGGCCGCATTGGTTCGGGGCGGATACCAGGGGGCGCTGTACTACATCGACCAATTGAGGGGGGGAAATTGAAACAAGTTCGCATTTTACTGGTGCTGCTACTGCTGCTTCCCTTGCAGCTTTACGCCCAGGCGCTCAGCCTCGACCAAGCCATACATTCCCTGTACGCGCTGGACAGCAAGGGGGAAAAAGAATTCCGCTGGGACCCCTTCTTCCAGGAAGGCTCATTCACCATCGGCGGGCATTACGGGATTTTTTCCACGGCGCTCTCGGCGGGAAACAGCGGGTTTCTCATGATGGACAACCGGGAAATATACGCAGTCCCCCTGCCTTACCTCGACAAGGGCGAGTTGGTTTTCCCCGAGCCGTTTGTGCAGACGGCGCGGGAGGCCTTTCAGAAAACCATCAGCGAGGACAGTTCCCATTACCGCATCGCCGCCATAATCATCGACCCGGGACACGGGGGCAAGGACCCCGGCGCAACAAGCGAGCACACGATCAACGGAAGGCCCCAGAGAATTACAGAGAAGGACATCAATCTTAACGCCTCAAGGATTCTGCGGGACATGCTCGCCCGGGCGTACCCCGACAAGCGGGTGCTGATGACCCGCGAGCGCGACATAACCATAAGCCTTGAAGACAGGACACTAATCGCAAACGCGGTCCCGATCAGGAGGAACGAGGCAATCATCTACATATCGATCCATGCCAATTACGCCAGCGACCGAAACGCGCGGGGCTTTGAGGTGTGGTACCTCAACCCGGAGCACCGGCGCAACCTGCTGGACGATTCCCATTTCTCCGACTCCCCGGAACTGCGGCAGATAATGAACCTGCTCACCGAAGAGGCGTTCCTCACCGAGAGCATCAGGATAGCCGATTCGATCAACAATTCCATGAGGGAGGCAATGGGCAGGGCCATGCCCTCGCGGGGGCTCAAAGCGGAGAACTGGTTTGTGGTGCGGAGAAGCAACATGCCGGCGGTGCTGGTGGAGCTTGGGTTTGTCAGCAACAGGGCGGACATGCAGATTATGACCAGCGACACGGACTTGCGCAAACTGGTCGAGGCGGTGTATAAGGGAATCGTCGATTTTGTCGGCGCATTTGAGGCTTCGGGAGGATTTATCGCCGCGAGATGAACGATAAGATGACTCACTGGCTGCGTGCTCTTGCCAATGTACAGGTTCGCGGGAAATGGCTCTGGCTCTCTTTGCTGGCCGTCCTGCCGATGGTGGCATTGATCGATTTTTGTGCTTTGGGGCTTGCAAGAAGAACCTATGTGTTCTATGCTATAGATGGTGGGGCGATTTCCGTCGAGGACAGGATGCTTAAGCGGTCCGCGTCCCGGGAGGTTGCCATAACCCGGTACGTGGAAGAGGCGTTGCTTGGGCCGGTTTCGCCGAATTCCCTGCCGCTGTTCCCCAGGGAGACCAGGCTGAGGTCGCTTTTGTACCGGGACGGGGTAGTGTACGCCGATCTTTCGGAAGACGCCGCCCTGTCGCCCCCGGAAGGAGGGGAGGTGCTGAAAAACCTCAAAACCCTCCATGCCGGCATCACGAGGAATTTTCCCTTTGTAAGGGAGGCGCGTTTTTTTATAGCCGGAAGAGCCGCTTACGTGGCGGAGTTCCGGCAGGCGGGCAACCGGTAAGGCCCGCAATGAAACGGTAAAAAAACGAAATTTTAGCGTTTTGTAGTTGACAAAATAGCTGGAATTCGTTAGATTCTTAGCAACGCTAAGAATAGATCATGTAATTTATTGAAAGGAGAGCTGTGCATGAAAAGGATGCTCATTCTTGTCGCCATCGTATCATTAGTGGCAGGGTCCCTGTTTGCTGAGGAAGCCGTATTAATCGACTTCGCCAAATTGACAGCGGATATTCACGTTTCCACCGGCCCGAATGACGAGGACGACACGCCAAACCAAAACCGGGCCACCATGATGGACTATTCCGCCATCCGATTCGGGGGCTCATTCACCGAAGAGCAGAGAAAGGTGATGCGCACATCGCTTGCCCTACAGAACTGGGAAGTGGTGCTTGCGTCGTCTTCGCGGACGGTTAATAACATGGTCCTGAGTTACACCAGGGAAGCCGCTTCCAAGCAGTGGGGCACGGTCTTGGGTGTTAGGATTCACTTCCCCCTGGAAAACTTCAATTCCTGGGCCATTATCAAGCCGCCCTTTGAGATCCCGGCGTTCGAGCCGCAGGCCAACGTCCAGGACGATGGTACCATAGAGCCGTCCGGCGAAGGCGATGGCATCACTGGTACCAGCCGCTTTGAAGACGGCTTCGGCGTGATAAAGAACGTCGGTACCATCAAATCCGTCGGGGTCAACGTATACGGCTTGAATTTCCCCCACGGGCTTTCAACGCTTATCATTGACGGCATCAGCGGAACCCAGAAAAGCATGTTCATGGGTTACCTGAACTTCGACGGATGGGGAGAGCTTCGCTGGGACAACCCCGCCTACATCCAGGAAGTACGGAACCGGGACCTCCGCCTCTACCCCCTGTATCCGGAGTCCACGCCCTTCATCAAGTTTGCCGGCTTCGAGATCAAGCGCGATGGGGCCAGGACGGGCGGCGACTTCATCACCTACTTCAAGGACGTAAAGATCATCTACGACAAAGCGGTGCTTGACACCGACCGGGATATCGACGATGAGGGCATCTGGCGCATCATCCAGGATCGCGAGACCGCCCGCAAAGTCTGGGAGATGGAGCGCTTCGGGCACCTCCAGGTACTCCGCTACCTGGATATCCAGAAACAGGCAACCGAAAGCACCTTTACCCCCAGCGAAACCAGCGACTAGCAGTTGGGCCGGGTAACGGCAAAATCACAACGGGAAGCTGCCTGAAAATCGTTCCCGGTTTTCAGGCAGTTTTTTTTATGATGAAAAATGATGTCAGCCCAACAGCTTCAATTCCCGAACCGGGGGCATCTCCCTGCAAGGAAAAATTAAGGCAAAAATTCGAGTCCGGCGCCAGGGCCAGGTATCTGGCGGCAAAGGAAATCGAGGAGCTTTTGGAACAGGCGTTCCTGTCCCTTGCCTCGCCCCCTACCATCAAGGTCAGGACCAAAAGGTTTGAAAGCTATTACAAAAAATACCTCGACTCGATCAAGGCGGGCATTTCCGAGCCGCGCATCACGGACCTCATAGGCATCAGAATCGTATGCCCCTTTATTGAGGATATCTCGCTGGCGGAGGGCCTGGTAAAAACGCTCTTTGAGGTTGTCGAGGTAGATCACAAAGGGCATTATACCTTCAAGGAATTCGGCTATGAATCTACCCACCTCTTGATAAAGATCCCCGAAGACATAGTAAAAAGACACAAGTCGTCCGGCTGCAGCGTGACCGAAATACAGATACGGACAATCTTGCAGGATGCCTGGGCAGAGGTGGAGCACGAGCTGTTCTACAAGGCGGCGTTCAACCCCTTTGACACCCCGATGAAACGCAAGCTCGCCGCCGTCAACGCAAGCCTGTCCCTTGCCGACATTGTGTTTCAGGAGATTCGTTTTTACCAAAAGCAGCTCAACAGCCAACTGGAAAAACGCCGGGATACTTTCCACCAAAAAGTCGAGGAATCAACCGACGGCCTGCTTTTTTCAGGCATGCCCGCCCAGAAGGCTTACCGTGAGGGCTCTGCTAACATTGACCTGGACAGAAGTTCCATCGATGACCTCTTGCTGGACGCGCTGAAAGCCCACAACGAAAACCGCTTCAGCGAAGCCATAGCCGTTTATACGAGGATTCTTGAGCTGAAGCCGGAACAGCAAATATGCTCCCTTATTTACAAGCACCGGGGGATGGCGAATTTCGCCCAGTCCAAGTACCATGACGCGGTCTCGGATTTTACCAGCTCAATCGATCTGGACAGCAAGTCATACAAAGCCGCCTATTACCGGGGCGTTGTGCATTCCGTGCTCAAGCAGTACCAGGAGGCCATTGATGATTTCACCCTGTCGCTGGGGATAAACCCCTTTCAGGCGTTCTGCCTGTTCAGGCGCGGCCAAGCATACTACCACATCGGCGACCATCCCCACGCTCTTGCCGACTGCGAGGCATCCCTTTCCATGGAGCCGGCAAACGAGACCACCAAAAAATTCCGCGATCTGCTGCAAAACAAGCTAAAAATGTAGGATCCGTGCGAGCACCCGTATTGCCTCACGTAAAAATCTAACCGAAAGGACCGATGCCTCAAGATAAAAGATCTAACCAAGGGAACCGAAGAGCAACGGCTTCATGCCTTGCTTAACAACAAACACCGGAACAGGCTCAGCCAGGGAAGGAAGTTTATCGATAGCCTGCTGCATGTGTTTCATTGTAATCATGAGGCTAATCTTTTCCCTCAGGGAACGCAAGCATAACTTTAAGGCTTCAGGCGCGTCAGGATCGGTAATGACACGATCATAGGGGGACATCGGCTTGTCGTAGGTTTTCCTGACTTTACCGCCCGCCCGTTCTTTCTTGACCAGTTTCTGGCAGAGGTAATAGTAGTTGAGCAGACGGTCATAACGCGTATAGACCGCCTGTAACGCGGCAACGCCGGTATCGCCGCAAAAGCGCGCGTAGCCGACAATTTTTCTTACGGACGCGCCGTTTTTCTGCTCGACAAAACAGTTGTCGTTTTTGCGGCTTCCCCTGCTTCTGGTTAAGGCAATACCCCGCTGTTTACACCACGCGGCGAGGGCGTTGTTGATGAACTCGCTGCCGTTGTCGCTGTGCAGGATGCGCACGGGAAGCGGGAGCGTTGAACAGGCGTCATTGAGTGCTTGACAGACCCACCGGAAAGCCTTGTTTTTAAGAGCGTAATGTACCG
>JAISSG010000108.1 GCA_031273185.1 Treponema sp.
GTGATTTTGGCAAATTTAGCACCAAACCTCGCATTTTTGCACTTACGGGTGAAGTGTTTTAAGACAAATTTCTTATAAAAACAGGGCATTTTAGCTTCATGCGTTTGTCGTGCTTTGTTGGCTGTGTCGGCAAAGCCCTGGACGGAAACCCCGGCCCCCTTGATTTGAGAGGAAAATTGATCCTTGAGTTTGAGCAGCACCCCTGCCGTGATTTCCCGCGCCATCAGCTTACACCCCGCAGATTTTTGTATACCTCAAATGCCGCCTCGTGCCAGGCTTTAAGCTCCGCCCAGGTAAAACCCATGACGGCATCAAAGCTGGCGGACGGCATCATCTGCAATAACTCGCACGTTATGCGGCGGAGGTCGATTCGGAAGTCAGCGGCACTGTACCTTCCGCGGCCACCGCCGCCGTTGTAGGGTCATCGTTATCGCCATCGCCTTCTTTTGCATCAAGGAGGTTCACGATGCCCATGAAGCGCATATTGACCTGCGCCAAAATAAGGCGGAGATCGGCCCAGTCTTCCGGCGCTATTTGATCCAGCAGCGCTTCCGGCAAGCCGGAGAGGGACGAAAGCAAAGCCCTGGCGTAACCGACGCTGTCGGGATCGTGGCCGTCAGTCCGCACGATGTCACGTAGCACAGGCGGTTTGAGGGTTATTTCTCCATACTCGACCTCGCCCTTTCTGATAGGGACGCGCAGCTTTATTACCTGCTGGTCAAAAGGTTTTTTTTTCATGCCGCCTCCTTACAGCCGGGGGCTTGTGCCGCTGTTATAAGTAATGCTGATTTCCGCATCGCCCAGCTCCCCCGGTTCCGTCACCCATGCGTTGGGCATCATGTACTGCTTGCCCCCGGTGGTGAAAATGGTGAGGGTGTCTTCCCCGATGTTGCTCAATTCCTCCACGCCCAGAACGCCGGTGGCGTTCAGCTTGAGCTTCAATTCGGCGAAGGTCTGCTTTTCGGTGTAGCCCGTGTTTTCCGGCACTTCCCCCGCCTTGGTTTCCCGCTTTTTCCCCGCGGGCTTGAAGGTCGAGCCCCCTTCCTGGAGGGGGAGCTCCCCTGCAGCCGACGATATAACCCGGTGCACCCGTTCAAGTTTCATATCTGCTTCCTCCTATTTGAATTGCATCAGCCCCGCGCCGATGTAGAATTGGCCGATCAGGTTCGGCTGGTGGCTGTACTCAAGCCACGTCTTGCTTCCCTTCTTGACTTCCACGATGAGGGAATTCTTGTAGCCGTCAAAATCCTGGCACCAGCGTTTCTGCTGGATGAAGACCGCCTGGTACAGCTCGCAGAGGAACGAGCGGAAAATCCCGGCGGTCATTACCTTGGCCCCGGAGCCGAAGTTCTCCTCGGTGCTGGCCAGCTTCCATGCCTTGTACCGTTTTTTGGCCTCGGCGTTGACGTAGGTGCGTACCGCGTCCACCGTTTCAGTTACCTGGATGTCGAGGTAGCTCGTGTCCCGGCCCCCGTCCGTGTTTTCGGTGTAGCTGGTTACCAGCCGCTCGATCAGCACGTTCCCGGTGGTGTCCAGGCGGCAGGTGGCGATTCCCGCCGCGAGAAGAATTTGCCGGGTGTCAGCGTCAGCTTCCACGCTGGAGGCGAGGCCGGTTACCGCGAGATCGTAGGTGTTGGCGGCGGGATCATCCGCCAGGACGCGGCAGGCAATGGCGCACCATCTGGCGGCCCACTCGCCGGGAAGCTGCGGACTGGTAAGCCGGGGGACAAGCACGACATGGGGGTTGTTCACCGCTTCGGCCTGGGCCAGCACCGTGCCCGGCTCGCTCACGCTGCCAATCCCGCCGGAGAGGGCCACGAAAGCCCGGCCCCCGATCTGCCGCATGGCCCCGAAGCGGCTGTCAAGTTCCGCGCCCAGGGCGGCGATGTTTTCCGCGTCGGAAAAATCGGAAATAAAATAATTGTAGCGCACGCTTCCCAAGCCTTCAAAAAGCGGCTTGATATTGGCTGCCTGCGTGCCGGGGGTGATCGCGCCAGCGTTAATCGCAACCCCGGCTGCTTCGCTGTTGATGACGACCGTATTGTGATTCCCGCCCGTCCCGGCAACCACGGACTTGACGGTAAATTCTCCGCCCGTCCCGGTCTCGGCCTCAACGGGCAGCCAGAGCTCGCTGTTGATCCGGGCCGCGATCGCGGCGGCGACTGCTTCAGCCGTGTCCCCGGCGGCAATGGCGGCGGCATCGATTTTCTGGCCGTTCACCGCGATCGCCGCCGCGCCTTTCTGGGCTGCGGTAACGGCGACCGTATACGTCACTTGCCAGGGCGTGGCGGCCCCCGGCGCGTCCACCGGCAATACCCAGCACTCCTCGATCTTGTTCAGCGACAGAAAGGTTTTCGCCAGGATCGCGGCGGGGCTGCCGTAGCCGAAAAGAGACGCGGCTTTGAGATCGGCGAGCACCCGCACCGGCGTTCCGGCAGGGGCCGTCCCCGCCGCGCTCTTGCAGGCGATAATAAGCGCCTTCTTGATGTCGCCGGTGCTTCCGGCCAGGGAGTTGTCAACTTCCTGGTATTGCCCCGGTACTAGCAGCACCTCCGGGATTTGCGTAAAGGGTATAGGCATAATCATTCCTCCATGTTTATGTGATCGTTTATTTCTACGGTTCCAACCGTTGTTGTACCGTCATAGCCGCCGACTTGCTCAAGGCCTGAAAGCGATTCGCCTTCTCCCCTGACCGCATGATCGCCAAGCACCAATTCCCACTTGACCGCCCACATCGTAATGTTGATTGCGTCTAACGTGCCGGAATACAGGCACTCGGCCTCAATGTTTGTATTCTTTATGACAAGATCAAAATCAGCTTTTCTGATAACGGGGGTTAATGCCGATATAATTTTCAACGCCCCGTCGTATAACTTGTCCTCGCTGCTGGCCCGGTACAAAACCCAGCTCACAAAGGTGATATTGTTGCGCTCCCCTTCGGCTGCCTTGACCAGGCTCGTCAGAATCGCCGGAGTCCGCTGCGCGTCCCTTTTGATTGACTGCTCGGTGAAAAGGCCGGGATGGGCTTCAATGGTCATTTTGGGATACAGGGGCAGTATCCCCTTTTTTATTTGCTCAACAGCCGCGTCGCGGACGGCCAGGTAATTGCTCATTTAATAATCCCCCCAAGAAAATTCGCAACGGCGGCTTCTATTGCCTTCGCATCGTCAGGCGAAACGCCGAGGTATGGCCGCGCCGGGATTTTTGCTTTTTTCAGCATTCCGTAGCCCGGCACAAACAATGCCCTGGCGTTTTTCGGCACTATCTCCGCGCCGAACTGATGCACGGCGGCATACTCCATTGTCGCGCCCACCAGCACCGCCCAGGCCCCGCCCTGGACTTCGCTGGTGACGCTGTCCCTCAGCATCCCTTCGCCTACCAAAGTTGATCGGGCCGACCATCCCTGGCTGTTGTAGTAGTCTTTCGTTTTCTGCGCCAATGCTTTCCATGTGTCCCCGTCCGGGCTTTTCTTCGTGTCAAAGCGCTCCTTGGTTTGCTCTACCATTTCTGTACCGATGCCTTGCAGGAGGCGGCCCCGGTCGGCGCTGTTCAAAGAGGCATTTGCAAGCATTTTTTTTACCGCGTCAATTTCCTTGAGATCAAAGCTAACCGAAGCGCCCTGCGTATCAGCCATTAAAACACCTTACCTTTCTTGAAAAACCTGCCGTCCTCGATGCCGTCTTTGCCGGAGACCACAACTTCCGATTCCTGCCAGCCCGGCCCCTCAAGGCCGCCCTGGTACTCCCGGTTGATTTTTTCCAGGAGGTCCAGGCTTTCCTTGTATTTGTTCCGGGCGTTCTCGCTGCCGGTAACGGTGTCGGTCAGCCGGTCGAGCGCGATGTCGGCGCAGACCGCCTCCAGCGCGTCGGCAAACTGCGCCTTGATTGGGCGGCCAATTTCCCCGTCGCCGTCAAGCAGCCAGGGAAGGTGGCTTGCGATTACCCCGGAGGATTGCCGCAAGGCAGCCTCTATCCGCGCCGCGTCCGGCTTGCCTTTCCCATCTTGGGGAAGGATAACGGATGCAGGCTGCATGGATAGAAACTGCTTTACGGAAATCAGCGGTTTCATTCGCCGACCGCAACCCACGGATCATTTTTCAGTTTCCCAAGCTGCGCTTCGGTGACCAGATAATTTTCCGGCTTGCGCGTCAGCACCAGCCCGGCGCAGCGGTACTTGTCGTACTCTGTCTTGTGGGAGACCAAGGCATTTGTCTTTTCGGCCTCTTGAACACTGCCGAGCTGATCGCTGCCGTTTTGATCGCTGCCGTTTTGCCCGCCGTTGCCCTGGCCGTTGTTAGGCGGCGTATTGTTGTCTGGTTGCTGCTGAATATCGGCCCCATTGGGAGCCGCCGTGCCTTTGGGCGCTTTGGGTTCGTATCCGGCTTCCTTGAGGAGCTTGAAAAGTTCCCCTTCCTTAAGGTTGTTTTCTTTTGCCGCGTGTTTGACCGTTTCGGCGCGGGCTTCAATTTCCAGCGCGTAGAGAATCGCAATCAATGCGATCAATTGTGCTTTGTCCATTTCTCTCTCCTCTACAGATGGGGAACCACTACGAGTTCCGCAGTGTGATAGTTGGGGTTCGATTCACCGCCTGTGATGAATTCCCTCGCCAGGATCGCCCGCGCCGCCGCTTCATTGGCAGGGCTGACAATCAGGTGGGTGGGCGTGATGCCCAAGGGATCGCCGCCGTCCCGCTTGAAGGTCTGCATCTTGAGCCGGGCCGCCTCGTAATTGGCGGCGGTGAGAGCCGCCTTTGATCCCACGGCCTGCTGCCAGAGGCCGTACCCCCAATTGCCCCGGTAGCGGATGCCATAGAGGTACTGGTCTTTTATAAAGACCGAATCGTTTTGGGTGTCGGTGATCTCCTCGAACTCCGGCTGGGTGCGCTGCTGGACGATAAAGGGCTTGAGGCTGCCGGACAGGCACAGCAGCGCCCAGGGCGCGCCGGTCTCCGCGCCGGTTCCGATGACGTTGGAAGCATCGACCGCCGTTCCAGTGCCGTCCGTGTTCGGGTAAACCGGGTGATCGGTGTCGAAGAATTTCTGGCCGTCGTAGCAGAGGTTGGCGAAGCCCCCGGCGATGAGAACCGCCAGATGCCGGTTCATGAACCGCTCAAACTCGTCGGCCATGTGCCGGGCCATAACCCGGTACTGGCCCAGGTTGTCGTCCTCGATGTCGGTGCGCATAACGCCGAGGGTGGACTCCCATTTCTTGTTGACGATCTGGTAGGCGAATTCCGCCATGTTCCTGACGACGCGGTCGCCTATCCATTCCTGCATCTGGGGAAACGCCGACAGCCAGCCGTAGGTGTTGCTCTTGGTGCTGGACGGGATGACGGTGGCCAGCAGCTTCCAGACGGGCTTTGCGTCAAGCTCCAGCATCCTCGTGCGGGACTCCTCCCGCAGCGCGGTGCGCAGGGCGGATAATGTGGTATTGGTAACGATCATTTGCTGCCTCCTTTGATTTTCTGGTACTCTTCCACGGTGTAGCCCATCGCCCTGGCGACTGCGGCCTCCTCGGCGTTCAGGGCAACGCCGCTTCCCCCAGCCGGGGGCGTTCCTTCCGGCGCTTGCGTTCCTTCGCCGATGATCGCCGGGGTAGCGGCGGCGATCTTCCTGAAGCTCTCAAGCCCTGCCTCCGTGGCGCATAACGCAAGGTATTCCGCCCGGCTTGCCGGGGCGAACTTCCGGGCCTTGATAGCCTCGTCCACCGCCGTCTCCGCTTCCTGCTTGAGGCGGGCGGCGTTGAGTTCGGCAAGCTGCTTTTCAGCCGCCGATGCCCGCGCCTCCATCGCGTTCAGGTCTGCCCTGGGCGCGTAGGCTGTCAGGTCAACGGGCGATCTGTCCGTCTGCGCGTCGGCCTTGGCCTTCGCCGCGTTCATCGCTTTCGCCGCCGCAAGCGCGTCCGCCTCGGTCGCGGTTTCGGGAAGGCCCAGGGCCGCGAGTAATGCTTTATCCATGAATTTCTCCTCGTTAATATTTTCTAACCGCTCCGAATTCAGGGCGGGAAGATTCAGGTTAGGCGAATTGGTAAGGGCGGCGCGGAGAGTGCAGTTGATCTCCCCTTCTTTGTTGAACAAAAAAACAGGGGAAATGAAGCGGTATTCTTTTTTTAAGATCGCGTCGCGCCCGCGTTCAGTCCATTCGACATCGGCCCAGACAGCCCCGCTTGCATCGGCGCAGAGGTTTTTCATCCAGCCCAAGGCAGGGGACGCGCCGCCTTTGGGGGCGGATAAATCCGTAGAATGGTTTTCATCGATAGGCAGCAGGGGAAGGCGGGCCATCGAATTGAGCGCGGTTTGTCTCGGGTTCGGGTTTTTCCATTCCCGGCCATCGCGCCCTTTTACGATTTTATCCGCCGGGACAAGCATGATCCGGCTGGGGACTTCATTTTCAAAATTGAGAGATAAAAATAGGCTGCCGGTAACTTCCATACCGACAGCCTATTGGATCAAATGCGCGTTTTTGTACTAACAGAAATTAATGTATTTCAGCCAGTTCCAGGAACGGCAGGCAAGGCATTGTGGGTTTTAATTTTTCGCGCTGTGCCATCTTCCAGAGTTGGTAGGCGGTCATGGCGGTGATGTTATACTCTCTGGCCAGGTCGTTCATGGTACATTTATCGCCGTCGCACCGCTCGTAAATCTCAAGGGCGATGGTTTTACGGAAAGATGTCCTTTCAAGGGGGAAGTATATCTGCATAGCCCCATAAAGAGCCATGATCTTGGCAAGTATTTTTTCGGCGGCGCTGTCGCCCACCGCGCCCGCAAGGATGCCGCGCAGTCTCTTCGCGGATATTCCGCCATCTTTTTTTGCGGGGATATAGGCCAT
This sequence comes from Treponema sp., assembly GCA_031273185.1. The sequence continues at coordinate 6,827 of JAISSG010000108.1, forward strand.
CTGGCCTCCGTAGTACCGGCACAAGGCGCGGACTGCCCTCTGCGCGGTTTTCGATGATACTCCCTCCCCGGTACAGGCAAGGATCAAATCTTCCACCAGAGCGTTGTCATGGAATTTAGCCATGCAGCGCCTCCGAGGTGTCGGGATCATACCCCGCCTTGATCATCATCTCCCGGAGCGCCAGTATTACGTCCTGCGCGGTGCGAACCGTAAGGAAGCGCAGCGCCTGGACGCGGGCGATGCGGTGCACAAAGGCCAGCAAAGCCTTGTCGCTTTTGTTCCGGGCGCACCTGGCCCACATCCCCTTGATATACTCAAGCTGCGCCAATGTCGCCAAGCCTTTCTCCTCCGGCCTTACGCGATTGGGCGTTTGCTCAAAACCGTTTTTCCGCATGGCTTTCAACGCCTGCTCCAGTTGCCTCACCGTCATTTTGGCAGAGGAATCCCTGCCGCAGATCCCGTCAAGAAAAGCCCTGTAAGCCTCGTCATCCATGCCGAGTTTGGCCTTCCCGATGTGGATGAGCTGGATAAGCTGTTTGCGCCTGTTTTTGGCCGTCGCTGACCTCATTTTAATTCCCCCATAGAAAGGGGCTGTCCAAGAAGTAACGATAACTTTTTTAAAAAATCCCCTAACGGAAAAAAGATGGTATACTACGGCAATGAGTAAAGGAAGAAGCGATAAGGTAACGTATAAACCCTACGA
>JAISSG010000122.1 GCA_031273185.1 Treponema sp.
GACAAAGGCGACCTTGACCGGGCCATCGCGGATTACGGCCAGGCGATCAGGGTTGACCCCAATTGTAAGGAGGCGTATTACCCTCGCGGCACTGCGTATAATGGCAAACGCGATCTTGACCGGGCCATCGCGGATTACGGCCAGGCGATCAGGGTTGACCCCAATTGGAAGGAGGCTTATTACAATCGCGGTTTTGCGTATCTCAATAAAGGCGAATATGACCGGGCCATCGCGGATTTCGGCCAGGCGATCAGGCTTGACCCCAATTATAAGGGGGCGTATTGCAATCGTGGCTGTGCGTATTATGGCAAAAGCGACTTTGACCAGGCCATCGCGGATTTAGAAGCCGCACTACAGCTTGATCCTAATCAGCCCAAGGCGAAGCAGCTCTTGGAATTGGCCCGGCAAGCACGGGGCTGGTAGAACAGGGCAAGCCTGAGCAAAAGACAAAACGCTGGATTAAGCAAAGCCACCGGCAGGGCTACATAAAAGCACTTGGCAGTCAGTCTTATAATAGTACATAATATGTATATTTATTAGACTTAAAAATGGAGGTCGATGTCTGGTTTCTAAAATGTTGCCCTTGGGGACGCAGACATATTTAATGCACTCCGTTTGGGGCGGTTAATACTAGGGATGCGGGGGATTTGTTCCCCCGTATACGCAAAGATTTCAAGGAGAAATCTTCGATACCCCGCCCCTTGGGCTAAACTTGACCCACAATTTTCTACGAATTTATTTAGGAAGAGGTGATTATAGCATGGATTATTTAATTTCAGAAAAAGCAATATTTATTGCGGGCTGCAAAAATGCGGCTATTTACGACCTAAAGCAATCCACAGGCTGGTGAATGGAAAAACGAGATGAACGGTAACCAAAATATACCTAAAAATTGTGACTTTTAATCGTAAGTGTAACGTTGATTTTAGATTAAAAATATGTCAGATTATGGACAGAACAGCTCGTTGGGCTGTTGTTATATGCCGACGGGCATGGTACGCATTGTTTTATGGATACAACAGGAAATTGTTTCCTAATAAATTATCGGCGGATACTTTACGCTAAGGAGAGAAGAAAATGGAGAAACGGATTAACAAACATGTTTACACGTGGGTGGAACATTTCTATTCGGTTATTTGGGAGTAGACAGGTTCATGAGAGGTCAAATTGGCCTTGGTATTCTCAAGATTTTGGACATAACAGGTATTTGGACGTTAATTGACTTCATTATTGCTCTTACCAAACTTGGCGGTTCTGAAAAAGATTTTGTATTTGTTAATGGTAAATGGGCGCAACAATAGTACTTTGTAAAGTCTAAACAATTGGCCCATATATAGGGGGTAACTCCTATATAAAAATATGAATAGCAAGTTTTGCTATTGCTAGATTCACCTTAGGAGGAAAACGATGTCAGTATGCCCCTATTACGATGAGAAGTACAAACAATGTAACTTTTTTGGAACAACCCAGGAAGGGTATCAAAAGGAAAATTATTGCTTATCCGGCAATAATTGGAAAAGTTGCGCAAACTATACAAACAGGAGTTACAACGAAAAAGTGGACAAGCGGCTGCGTCCAAATCCTGAGCTATAACATGCGGTTTGTTCATCAAGACGGAGAGGCAGTTGGTTACTGCGTTTATCTACAAGTACTGGAGGAAACAAAAATATGAAGAATCATCTTAAGTATGATGACTTATGGGATCAGTTAAGGCGCGGGTATGAAGAAAGGGGTTGGGATGAAACAGACGCAATTAAATTTCTTGATAACCGCATTAACGAAACCTCTAATTTTCTTGAGGCATACCTTATCAGGGGCGAACTATATTTAGAAATGGAAAATTTTCAACAGGCCCTTGATGACTTAGAGAAAGTTATCAGAATTGACCCCAATATAGCCGAATCGTATTTTTCGCGTGGAATGATATACGCACGATTGGGTGGTAATGTTAACAAGGCTCTTGATGACTTTAGCAAAGCTATCGAACTCTATGATGCTGAGTCATGCGTCTGTCTAGAATATGCTGAAGCATACGTAAATCGCGGAAATATGTATTTAAAATTAAAAAATTATCAACAGGCAATAAATGACTGTACTAAAGCAATAGAAGAACTTTCGATGGATGATAGAGTAGAACCTTATTATAACCGCGGGCTTGCGTATATGAAGATTGGGGAAGTATCTAAAGCATTTGATGACTATAATAAAGTCATTCAATTGGATCCTAAAAATGCAGAAGCATTTGGAAAACGCGGATTAATTAACTCGGGATTAGGGAATATACAAGAAGCCATCAACGATTTTGAAGAATTTCTTCGGCTTGATCCCAATAATACAAATGCAAAACTTGTAAGAGATGAACTTGAAAAACTAAAAAAAGGTGATGCTTCATCATTCGATGATAGTCAAGAAATTTTAATTCTTAAAAAAGAATTAAAATTTATACTTATCGGTTCCATTATTGGTGCTATCGCTGGTGGTATTATTGCAGTTTTGTTTGGTAGAGAAGGTCTAGGTTTAGAAGGCCTAGTATTTTTATGGCCTCTTATTGGATGTGGTGGAAGTATAAGTCTAGTTCCTTCATTTTTTAGAATGGGTCGAGATATAGGAGGTTCAATTGATAGTGGTAAAGGTGGTATTATAGGAGGTGTTTTAGGGTTTTTCTTATGGTATTTTCTGTCTGGAGTCGCTGGAATTATTTGGCCATTAATACGTATTTTAATAAATGTTTTTAAGATTAAAAAACTTAAACGTAATATTTAAAAATTATAATGCCCCCTCGCCCCAAGGGCTAAACTTGACCCACAATTTTCTACAAACATGATAGTATTTCCCTAAAAAGCAAAACTCTGGGAGGGGAATATGGCGGGAAACAAATTTTCGACAGGGAAGAGGAATTTGCCGGGTTGGATCGCAATTCGAGCCGCCTGCATGAGGCTCGTCAAGGACCGCTGCCTCAGGCAGCCGCCCTTGTCCGATGCCAACATGGTCGCCTTCGGCCTCAAGCCCTGCGATACCGTCCGCACCCCCACAGCCAGTTCACCCGCCGCCGCCGGGGATTCCGGCAAGACGGCGTACTTCTGACAAAAGAGCAAAGAGCAGGGAGCAAAAAGCAAATAGCAAATAGCAAATAGCAAATAGCAAAGCAATGTCCCTTCTTTTCTCTTTTTTCTTTTCTCTCTGCTCTCTGCTCTTTTCTCTCTGCTCTCTGCTCTTTGTTCCGATAGCTGTATGTGAATTTGTTGGCTCTTGGGTAATTTGACTGCCCGATTGAACTGCGGTATACTACCCATGTGTCTATTCGGAGTGCTGGCCGGGTATTGGGCCATTCCCCATAAACAGGATAACGTATGAGCGATGGAATTAGGCATATCCATACCCCGATAAGCGCCAGCGACATTGCCGGTTTGCACTGCGGCGACGTTTTCTGCCTCTCGGGGACGATTGCCACGGGCAGGGACGATGTCCACCGCCGCGTGGCGCACGAGGGGATGGCCTGCCCGTTCGATTTCCGGGGGCTCGCCGTTTTCCACGCCGGCCCCATCGTCAGGGAAGGCCCGTCCGCCCGGCGCGAGCTGGTCTCCATCGGGCCGACCTCGTCGATACGCATGGAGGAATGGGCGGCGGGCTTTATCGAGAAGACCGGGGTACGGATCATGATCGGCAAGGGCGGCATGGGCGGCAAGACAGCAGCCGCCTGCCGCGAGCACGGGGCCATCCACTGCGTGTACCCCGGCGGCTGCGCGGCGCTGGGGGCGGCGCAGGTGGAAAGCATCGACGGCGTGTATTGGCAGGAACTGGGTATGCCTGAATGCCTGTGGGTGCTGAAGGTCCGCGAATTCGGCCCGCTCATCGTCGGCATCGACGCGGCGGGCAACAACATGTTTGCCGACAACGCCGCCCGCTACGCCTCGCGCAAAGACGCCTGCATGAACCCGATAATTGAAGCCCTGCGACATAATTGTATATAATACTGGCATGGGGAATCTGTCCGCCGGGATCCTTAATCTTTTTTACAAGCTGGGTTTTTTTGCCCGCACCTTGAAGGGCGTGGGTTCTTTTATCAAGAATCGGAACGTCTCCTCGAAGATACTGGTCATGCAGATCCTCTTCACCTTTGTCCAGGCTATGGGCATCTCCACCCTCCTTGCCCTGGGGATTGGCGCGGCGGTCAACGCCATCGGCCTTCCGTTCCTGGAGAGGCTTTCCCAGCAGCAGCTTATCTATTCCCTGCTCATCATCATCATAACGAGGGAACTGGGGCCACTGCTGATCGCGTTCATCGTGATCGCCCGGTCGGCGACGGCCATTGCGACCGAGATTGCCGGCATGGTGATCAACCACGAGGTGGAGGCGTACATTTCCATCGGCGTTGACCCCATCGAGCACCTGGCCGTTCCCCGCTTCCTTGGCGTGACCATATCGCTGTTCCTGCTGAACCTGTACTTTTCCGTGTTTGGGCTGGTCGGTTCCTTTGTCGTTGCCCAGATATTCCATACCATACCGGCGGATTATTATTTCGGCCACCTTTTGCAAAATTTAAGCGTGCAGGACCTGTTTATCTCGATGATAAAAAGCATTGCCTTTGGGATGATCATTTCCATTGGGGCAATAACCGAGGGGCTCAACGTGGAGCGGGCCAGCACCGAGGTTCCCGTTGCGGGGCTGCGGGCGGTGAGCAATGCCTTTGCCGGCTGCATAGTGGTGGCCATCATCCTGACGGCTATGTATTACATAGTTATGGTGTGACGGGGGGGCTATGCCGTGCGTCGTTGAAATGAAGGATGTCAGCTACATGGCGCAGAACCACCTGCTTACCGACAGCTTCTCGTACCGGTTTGAGGAGGGGATAACCACCGCCCTGATCGGGCCTTCCGGCTGCGGGAAAAGCACGGTGCTGAAACTCGCCGCCGGGCTGATTATCCCCAGCGCGGGGGAGGTGCTGTTTCGGGGCGTTGACATTGCCCGCATGAGCCGCGCCGAGAACCTTGCGTTCAGGCGGGAGGGGGCCGTGGTTTTCCAGGACTCGGCGCTGTGGGCAAACCAGAGCCTTGCCCAGATTCTGGAGCTTCCGCTGAGGGTGCACTTTCCCGGGATGACCAAAAGCGAGCGGCAGAAGAGGATCGAATCGGTGGTGGGCGAGGTTGGCTACAAAAAAGACCTGGGGATACGGCCCGCCCAGCTTTCAATGGGCGAGCAGAAGCTCCTCGCCTTTGCCAGGGCGCTGATGTGCGACCCGCGCCTGCTCTACCTCGACGAGTGGACCGAGTCGCTGGACGAAAACGCCTCCCGGCGGCTTATTGACATGGTACGAAAACTGCGTGACGATGGTGTTACCATAATATTGGTAAGCCACGATATTCGGATAATCCGTGACTTGGCTGATATTGTGGTAATGATAGAAGGGGGGCGTATTATCCTCAAGCTTACCAGGGAGCAAATAGCCAAAGACGATGACCTCAGCCGCTACGTCGAAAATGGGATAACCTCGTGAAGCTCATGATCCGCTTTGCCGATAAAATCGTCGGCGGCCTTATCATTCTGGCCCTGGGCATCCTGATCTTTGTGATATTCATGCTGGGCTCAAACCAGCGCTGGTTTTCCCGCGATTACCAATTCAAGACCTATTTTGCCTCGGCCTCCGGCCTCAGCCAGAACATGGCGGTGCAGTACAAGGGCTTTACCATCGGCCATGTCAAATCGGTAAGGCTGACCAAGGACGACAGGGTCGAGGTGGTTTTCACGATTTTTGACACCTACATTGACCGGGTAAGGACCGGGTCGCTTGTCGACGTGCTGCTCAGCCCGATTGGCGGCCTGGGGGGGAACCAGTTTATGTTCTACCCCGGCCTGGGAACGGAGCTTGTCCCGGAGGGGGAAACGATTCCCTCGGCCAACTCAAGCGAGGGAAAGCAACTGCTGGCTATGCAGCTTGCCGAGCGGCCCGAGCAGGACGACAGCATCAACAACATCATGACCCGCGCCGGCACCTTGCTTGGCAGCCTGAACGACCTTGTCCTGGATGTGCAGGAGGCGTTTGAAGGCACCAGCCGGACCAGCCTGGGCCGGACGCTGGGGAAAATAGAGGTAATGGCGGAAAAGCTCCCCAACGATCTTGAGGGCGGCCTTGAGAGGATTATCGGGCAGTTAGACCCCCTCCTTATAAACCTCCGCGCGTTCTCCGAGGAATTGGCGGATCCTGACGGATCGGTAATGGCGTTCCTGGCTTCAGACGGGAACGTGTATACCGGCCTGGCTTCATCGCTTGAGGCGCTTTCCAGCACCCTGCGGAACCTCGAAAAGACCAGCGATTTTATCCCGGCGCAGATGCCCCAGCTTGCCGTCCTGCTTGCCGAGTTGCACGTCGCCCTCTCGACCGCCGAGGATGTGCTGGTTGCCATGACCAACAACCCGCTTCTAAAGGGGGGCGTGCCGCAACGTACCCAGACAAGGGCAGGCGGCGCCAGCGACAGGGACGTGGAATTCTAGCATGAAAAAATGGCATGTGCTTTTTGCGGTATCGTTATTACTGCTCGACTGCTCGACGGCGCCGAAAAAAACCGGCGAGACATACGACCTGAGGCGGCGGGCCGAATCCCAGCTTGAGCTTGGCAACAGGCAGGCGAACAACGGCAGTCTTGATAACGCCCTGATATTTCTTGGCGAGGCCTGGCGGCTTGCCGTTATGACCGACGATTCCGGCTTGCGGGCCCGCGTGGGACTCTCCCGAGGCAACGTGCTGCTTTCGCTGGGACGCGCCGAGGACGCCGCCGAGGGCTGGAACGAGGCCCTGGCAGAGGCTTCTAAAATGGGGAATGCCGAGCTGGCCGCAGTCTGCCGCATCCACATCAGCCGGGGGAGACTGCTTTCGCCGTCCGGCGGCTCCCAGGCGCAATCCGTCCGCGACGAGGTAAACCGGGATTTGGCCCTGATCAAATCCGACCGGCTGTATGCCGCCTTTGCGTGGACGGTGATCGGCCTTGCGGAACGGGAGCTTGGCCGTTACGCCCAGGCGGAAGCGGCGCTGAGGCGCAGTCTGGGCATCCACGAGAAAGAGCGCAGTCTCGATCTTGCCGCCTACGATTGGTTCCTCATAGCCTCGTTCCGCTCCCTTTCCGGCGACTACGGCAGGGCGCGGCAGGCGCTGGAAGCGGCAATCGCCTTTGACCGCCGCGCCGAGAATTCCTGGGGGCTGGCAAACGACTGGCGGGCGATGGGCGACGTGCAGGCAAAGGCCGGGGACCGCGAGGCCGCCCGCGCCGCGTACGCCCGCGCCGCCGAAATCTTCCGCGCCCTGGGCCTGGATGAAACCGCTGCGGAAACCCTTTCCCGAATCGACGGGTAGCGGCAAAACCGTTGAGTTTTGGCTAAAAATGGCCGAAAATTAACAATGCGCCTCTTGCGATACGTCTGCGTCCCCTGGACGATGATCCTTGTTTATGCTTTGTTCACCGCTTTTCTTGGGCAGAACGGCGTGTATGCCCGCAAGCACCTTGAGGCCGAACGGCAGGAGCTTCTGAAAAACCAGAAGGCGCTGGAACGTGCCTACAGCGGCTTTCTCGACACCAAAGACAGCCTGACATACGACCGGGACGCGCTTTCCGTGTATGCCCGCCAGCTTGGCTACGGCAGGGAAAACGAGGCGTACCTCCGCATCATGGGGCTGGGAATTGCGATTAACGCCGGTACGCCCGCCGGCCAGGTTCTGTACGCCACGGACCCCGTGTTTGTTCCCGACACGACCATCAAGATCATTTCCGCGCTGTTTGGCGTGGCGGTGCTTGCGTTTTTCCTGGTCAGCGATTTTCTTTGGTTAAAGGTTGTCAACCGCGAGTAGCCAGCGGTTTAGAGGCTTGTTTTCGTCCACTGGACTTCGCGCAGGTCCCCGCCGGGAAGCAATTCAGTGACCGCCCCCCCGGATATGCGGGCGGCTGTCGAGACCCTCAGCCCGCTGAGAACCGTCCCCCCCTCGTACATCGAGAATTCCCAGGTCATAGGCTCTGCGCCCTGGGCAAGCTGCCGCGCCGCCTCAAGCGGCAGAGGGTAATAATAGCGTTCCGAGTTTGGGGAGACCTGCCATACCTTCAGGGTGCGGCCCTCGATAGAGTAGGAAAGCACCATTTGCGCGCCCGACGAGAAGATCGCCAGGCCTCTTCCCCCAACCATGAGCCGAATTAGTTCTATGCCCGCATCGCCCTTCCAGGTGCCGGCTACGAGGTTTTCGCTCAGGCGTTCGGGGGTGCGGGCGGGCGCCCTCTCTGCCTCCAGGCCCCCGGCGGCAAAGGCGGATTCCATGAAGGATCGCGTTTTCAGGGCGATCTCGCCCGAGTTTTTGTACAGGGAGCTTACCGAGTGCCTCTCCCCGGTTCTGGTATTGGTTATCTCCACCGAAAACACATGGCCGTCCTGCTCCATGCGTATGGTCCCGCTTATGGTATAGTCGGCGGCGATTTCAGGGGCCAGGGGCGTTTCGGCGTCCCTTGCCGGACGGGTGTCGCCGATGACGTTTCCGATGTCTGACAGGTAGGATCGCACCAGCGACACGATGAGCCTGGATTCCTCCGTCCCGATGCCGTTGATAGAGAAAGGGTTAAGCTGTATGAGGGGTTTGCCTTCCTGCCCTTGGGCGGCATGATGGATGAAAAGAACCAGGAGCATGAGGAACCCTGCCCGCTTTAGTCCCATACACAAGAATTATACAACACCTCTGCCTACTTTGCCATACAAAAAAACACCTGTTGCCACGCGCCCCAGTTTCCCGCCCCATTCCCCATCCCCCACTGCTCTTTGCTCACTGCTCTTTGCTCTCTGCTCTTTGCTCTCTGCTCTTTGCTCACTGCTCTTTGCTCACTGCTCTTTGCTCTTTACTCTTTACTCTTTGCTCTTTGCTCTTTGCTCTTTGCTCATTGCTCTTTGCTCTTTGCTCTTTGCTCTTTCCCCTAGTTGACAAGTTAGCCTGGAGCGTGGTAACATACAGCTAGGGAGATGGCGGCGCGGGCACAGCGTCGCTACAACTTTCCCAAGCATCTTACAACCAAAGGAGAGAGTTCTATGAACACACGTAAAATCGCGGCGGCCCTGGCGCTTGCCGCGCTGGCTTTCACCGCCTGCCCCTCGCCCAGCGGCGGCAATGGCGACAGCCGCATTAGCATCGCCGCCATAACGGGCGTTGCCCTGCCGGCAATCGGCCAGGCCCCGGTGACGGCGATTCCCGGAACGGACCAATACGCGGGAACCGTGTTATGGTCGCCGCTGGTAACGGGTGCTTTTGCCGCCGCAACACAATATACGGCGATCATAACGCTGACGGCTAATCCCGGCTACACTTTTGCCGGGGTGGCGGCGAATTCCTTTACCGTCGCGGGGGCGACATCGGTCCGCAACGCCAAAAATTCCGGCACGGTAACTGCGGCGTTTCCAACAACCGCCGGGACTGCCGGAGAGCCCGCCGTTGTCGATATCGCGGCCATACCCGGCGTTGCCCTGCCGGCAACCTACGCAGCCCCGGTAACGGCAATCGGCGTGACGGAGCAGTACACGGGAACCGTGTCATGGTCGCCGCTGGTAACGGGAACTTTTGCCCCGTACAAGGCGTACACGGCAACCATCAGGCTGAGGGCTAATCCCGGCTTTACCTTTGCCGGCGTGGCGGCTGACTTCTTCACCGTGGCGGGGGCAACGTCGGCCAGCAACGCCGCGAATTCCTACACGGTAACTGCGGCGTTCCCGGCAACTGGCGGTATCCCCGTCCCCGTTAGCATCGCCGCCATACCCGGCGTTACCGCGCCGCTGACCTACGAAACCCCGGTGGCGGCGATTGCCGAGACGGCGCAGTACACGGGAACCGTGGCGTGGAGCCCCGAGGTCTCGGGCGCGTTTGCCGCCGAAACCGAGTACACGGCGACCATTACCCTGGAGGCCAAGGCGGGCTTCACTTTCGACGGCGTGGCGGCTGGGTTCTTCACCGTCGCGGGGGCGGCGTCGGTCGGCAACGCCGCGTACTCCGGCACGATTATGGCGACGTTCCCGGCAATCCCGTTCATGGAGATGGTGCCGGTTTCGGGCGGGACGTTCACGATGG
>JAISSG010000059.1 GCA_031273185.1 Treponema sp.
CTGGTTCGGTACGAGAAGAAGGATAGCAATTATCTGGCACTGTTACATTTTGCCTGCGCTATTATCGTATGGCGACAAATCATCCCGGTCCATCCAGGACTTATTCCCGGATAAGCTCTTATTATCCCTGATCCCCAGTCCCTATTCCCCAGTCCCCGTATTTACCGAATATTGATGTAATACCGCTCCAGGTACGCTATTCTCCGGCGGGCATCGTTGGCGCGGCTGCTCTGGGGATACTCGTTGACAAGGCGGCGGTAGTAGTCCAGTGCGGCAAGGATGTTCCGTGAGGGGCTGTTCGCCTCGTAGCATTGGGCGTAAAGCCAAAAGGCCTCGTCGCTCCCCGAGGGGAATCGCTGGCTGAACTGGTCCAGCACGGTAATCGCCGATGCTATGCGGCCCGCCTCGTATTCCTCCCTGGCCTTTTTGATGTATTCGTCGGGAGGGCTGTTCGCCGGTATTTTCGTGGCGGTACCTTCATCCGCAGCTTGCGGCGAGGTAGGCGGCACGGCCTGCGGGGCAACCTGCGCAACGGCAGGCGGGGCGGTGGCTGGTGCGACAGGCGGCGGTGTCACCGGCCTTGCCGTGGCCGGAGGCTGTGTGGCAGGCGGCGGCGTTGCTGGCCTTGCCGTGGCCGGGGCGGTAGGCGGTGGCGTTCTCTCCGCCGGGGCGGCCCCGGCGTTCGGCACCGGCTGCAGGAGGGTGTCCGGCCTCTGCGCCTCCTCGACCGAGTTGGGCCAGCGCGGCTCGGCAACGACTCTGCCCTGGCTGGCGGCGGGGCTAAACCAGCCCGAACCGGCGGTTTCGGGGGGGGCGCCAACTATCACCTGTACGTGGTCGTTGATGATGTAGTCGCGGATAAAGTCCTGCCGGTAGAATCTCAGCACGTAAACCCCCGCCGACTCGGTTCTGAAGACAAAAGTCTGGCCCTCTGGCTCAAGCCTGCGGGAATCGTAGGCAATGCCCCTGCGGGCGGCGGTCTCGCCGGTATATACCCAGCCGGTTCCCCAGAAGGGAACCTCAACCAACTGCCCCACGGTGGCGCGCACGCTGCGGGAAAAAACTATCCTGTCATCCTGCTGGCCGATGAAACCCTGGGACGGGATCGGCAGTTCGGGCACAATGCGGGGGAGGCGATCCCGTGCAATGGCGGGCGGCTGTGCCTCGGTTTCAGGTTCCTCCGCGGCAGGCGGGGGCAACTGCGGCACTATCGACGGGAAGAAGGGAAGCGTGACCCGTGGCAAGGGCGGCGTCACTGGCGGCAGATCAGGCTCCGGGGAAGGGGGGAGGGGCGGGGCAGCCTCGGCAAGAAACGCCTGCTCGCCGTCCTCAGCCGGAAATTCCGCAGGAATTTCCGAAAGCCCTTCCCCGTCGTCGTCAGCCTCGGCCTCCGCCAGGAAAGCCTCCTCCGACTCAAAAACGGCATCCTCCTCTTCCGGGGCTTCGGCGAGAGAAAGCTCCTCGTCCGTCTCAATATCTTCGGCCTCGGCAACGTCTGCGCCAGCCTCTGCCTCGGCAAGGTACTCGCCGTCAAAAAACGGCTCTTCCGTTTCGAGGCCGCCGAATTCGGATTCCTGCCCTGCTGCTTCAAAAGGCGGGGTGTCAGGCCCCTGCCTTGCGGACAGGCTATATGGCTGGCTTTTGGGCGTTCCGGCGCACGATGGAATCGCCAGGGCCAGAACAGCCAGCAACAGAAAACCCAGCGTCTCTTTCTTCATGGAACACTCTCCATGATCTTGTCTACGGTTTCCTCAATTAAGTTCCGCCACTCCTGCTCGCCGTTTTTCAGCGGGTTCTGCCACAGGGATGCCGCGTCTTCCTCCGTCCATTCGGAGCGCCGCTCGCGTCCCAGCATCACGCCCGGAACAAAGTCCGGCTCAAAGGGCAGGAACAGCTCGTCCGGCGGAATAACGACACGCGGGGGCTGGGAGACAGCCTGCTGCTCGGCGGGCCTGCCCCTTGTCGCCACCGACACCCCGGCAATAACCAGAAGAACCGCCGCCAGGCCCCCGGTCGCGGCAATCAGCACCATGCGCCGCCTTTCCTTTGGAATCTTGCCCAGCAGCCTGTCCAGGGCGGCGAGGATTTTCGCCCTCAGCTTCGCTGTTTTTTCCGCCACCCGGCGGAACAAGCCGCCCGCGCCGGCAAATTTGGCGATGGCACCACGGGCGCGGGCAACGATACCCTGTAACTGCGCTTTCAAACGCGGCGGGAGAGGCATACGGTTCTAATTATAACACAGGTGGGAATAAATTGAAAACGGGGAGAGGAGGATATGAAATCAGGAATTAAGCCGAGAGACGCTCTGCATATTGCCTGCGCCGCAGAGGGCGATTGCGGTTATTTTATCACTACCGATAATCCGCTTTTAAGGCATACGTTTGAGGGGATTGTTGTCTGTGGCCCGATTCGGTTTTTGGATTATTACGAGGAGGAGAAAAATGGCTAGTACCGCAGTCGTTATGGAAAAAGGAATAAACGCCCTTTTACAAAACCTCGGGGTTCTTGATACCGAGCAATTTATATCAACGCTTTTGAAGGAACCTTTTGATTATACCGAATGGTCGAGAGAACATTATGCTGATGTTGATCTCCACGAATTTAACCAGAGGGCGGTTGAATACGATAAAAATAATCCCGTGGGATAAGCTTTTTTAATTTGATCCCTGCCAAAAAAAGCATGGGCGACACTGAGGGCTGACAATTCCCTATCCCCCATTCCCTAAAAAATTCCGTGTCCTCCGCTCCGCGTGAGGCCTTTTCGGAACAATAGCCCAAACCGGGGATTGCCCGAGGAGGGCGCGGGCGGGCCTTGACGGGCGGCCTGTTTTTTGCGTAAATAGTGGAGGCGGTTCCAAAATGCCAGATTTTGGAACTGCTGCCTTAGATCAGCAAATATCCAGAATTTGCCCCAGCGCAGTCAGGGCAATAAAGGGGCCAGGGTGAGCATTTCGGCGCAAAATCTTGATTTCAGGGAATTGAACAGGCAGGTAAAAGCCGCCGGGGAATATGTCCATATCGAAGCCTGCTACGGGCAGCGGTTCATCGGCAGCGGCTTGCAGGGGAAAACGATTGTCATAAACGGGACTCCGGGCAACGCGCTGGGCGCTTATTTCGACGGCGGCGCCATAGAGGTGCGCGGCAACGCCCAGGACGCGGCTGGCGACACGATGAACGACGGCAAAATCGTCATCCACGGCAACGCGGGCGACGCGCTCGGTTACGCCATGCGCGGCGGAGGCATCTTTGTCCGGGGCAACGCCGGGTACAGAACCGGCATCCACATGAAGGAATACAAGGACAAGAAGCCGGTGATCGTTATCGGCGGCAAGACGGGCAGCTTCCTGGGCGAATACCTTGCCGGGGGTCTCATCGTGGTGCTTGGCATCGGCGTGGAGGAACAGCCGGTCGGGAACTTCACGGGGACGGGCATGCACGGCGGGAAGATATTCATACGGACGGACAGGGATCTGGCGGCGCTGCCCGCGCAGGTCACCACGGAGATAGCCCGCGAGGACGATTTGCGGGAAATTGAGCCGGTAGTTTGCGAGTTTGCGCGTTACTTCGGCATGGACGCGCAGTCGCTTATGAAGGACAGATATTTGGTGCTCAAGCCCAACGCCAAGAATCCCTACAAGCAGCTCTACACGGCGAACTAGCGGGAGGCTGGGCCGTGTGCGGCATTATCGGTTATGTGGGAAGTCATGATGCCGTCCCCATCATTTTTGACGGCCTGAAAAAGCTGGAATACCGGGGGTACGACTCGGCGGGTATTGCGGCCTGCAATGCGGGCGGCTTTAGCGTCGTAAAGCAGAAGGGACGGCTGGCCGCGCTTGAAGAGCGGCTGAAGGAGACCCCGATTGCAGGAAGCATGGGCATCGGGCATACCCGGTGGGCCACGCACGGGGAGCCGTCGGACGTAAATTCCCATCCCCACCTGGGAAGCCAGAGCAGAATCGCCATTGTTCACAACGGCATTATCGAAAACTACAAGCACCTCAAGGAACGCCTGGAACACAAGGGAATACCTTTCGCCTCGCAGACCGACAGCGAGGTCATCGCGCAGCTTGCCGAGCATTACTACAGCGGCGATCTCGTGGACACGGTCATCAAGGTTACGACCTCGCTGGAAGGCTCCTACGCGCTGGGGATCATGTGCCTTGACGAGCCGGACACGCTTATCGCAATCAAGAAGGACAACCCCCTGATCATCGGCGTAGGCGAGCACGGGAATTTCATCGCGTCCGACGTGCCCGCCGTGCTGAAGCACACGAACAAGGTCTATTACCTTAACGACCGGGAAATGGCCATACTGCGGAAAGACAGCATAGAATTTCTTGACCTCGACAGGGAGCCAATAGAAAAAACCATCGAAACCGTGACATGGACCCTCGACAGCGCGGAGAAAGGCGGGTACCCCCACTTCATGCTGAAAGAGATCATGGAACAGCCGAAGGTTTTGCGGGACACGATCAATTCCGCCGTCAAAAGCGGCGAAAACAAAAATATTATTGACAATCTTGATTTTTCCCGGTTTGACAAAATCGCCATAACCGCCTGCGGCTCGGCGTATAACGCCGGCGTTGTGGCGAAGTACGTGTTCGAGCGGCTGTGCAGGATACCGGTGGAAGTGGAGCTTGCCAGCGAGTTCAGGTACAAGGACCCAATCGTCAACGGCAAGACGCTGGTGATTCTGGTCAGCCAGTCGGGGGAGACCGCCGACACCATAGCCGCCATGCGGGAGGCAAAGTCCAGGGGGGCCGTCACCCTGTCAATCGTCAACGTGATCGGCAGCACCATCGCCAAGGAGGCGGACTTTTGCGTGTACACTGCCGCCGGCCCTGAAATTGCCGTGGCGACGACCAAGGCCTTTTCCGCCCAGCTTGTGCTGCTGTACGCATTGGCGATACGGTTTGCCGTCAAGTCGGGAAAGCTGCCGCCGGACGGCGAGCGGGAACTGCTCTCGGAGCTTGCCGCCCTGCCCGACAAGGCGGCGGCTTTGCTTGGGCAGGTCGATTCCATCCAAAAGCACGCGCCGGAATGCGTCGCCTGCAAAAGCATTTTCTTCATCGGCAGGAACATCGACTACGCCATCACGCTGGAAGGCTCCCTCAAGCTCAAGGAAATATCCTACATCCACTCCGAGGCCTACGCCGGCGGCGAGCTGAAGCACGGCACCATCTCGCTCGTGGAGGAGGACACGCTGGTCGTCGTCATCTCGAACTGCGAGCGCCTGTACGGCAAGATCATGAGCAACGCGGAGCAGGTCATAAGCCGGGGGGCCAAGGTGCTGCTTATCGGGGATGATCCTGACGTAAAGGAAACCGGCAAACTTACCCGCATCACCCTGCCAAAGGTGCCGGAGCTGTTTTCGCCGTCGCTGTCGGTTATCGCTTTGCAGCTTTTCAGCTATTACGTGGCTGCCAACAAGGGCCTGGACATCGACAAGCCGCGCAACCTGGCAAAGAGCGTTACGGTAGAATAGCCGGAAACCGCTCGCTGTCCCCGTTTTTCACTTGCACTTACCGTTTGTTACACGCCGTTTGTCGAAAAATATTGGAAAAAATGATTTTTGAGAGTTGACATTATTTTGATATTTATGGTCATTAGTGTCCAAAATAAATCGCCCATCTACCATGTAAACTCCAAATAGTATTGCGACGCTAAGTTTGGTTTTGGCGGCGGGTCGCTACCGAATAAAAATTCAAAAAGCGAATTCCGTTGAAAAAGCATCGTCTTAATTACAGAAATAAAATTTGTAAATGACAAGTTCCAACTTTTGAACTTTACCTTCAACAGGTAATACAGAAGGTAAGCTA
>JAISSG010000147.1 GCA_031273185.1 Treponema sp.
ATTGTAATTCCTTACAGGATAAAGAATTACGAGATGGTGTATGAAACACTATACGTTTCGTAATTCCTTATGTAGCAAAGAATTAGCGTTTATAGTGCGCTGGCCCTGGCCCCATCCCCCATTGCTCTTTGCTCTTTGCTCTTTTATTGTTATGCTGTGGCAAGGAGTTGCGTTGAAAAAAATACATCGGCTGGCCTTGCCCGCACAAATACACCCGGCGGTTGTCGCTGTTTGGTCTGCGGTGGTCGCAGGAGCGCACATGCTCCCCACAATTCCAATTATAGGTACGGGGAGCCCTTTTTCGTTTGCCACCGCGCTTAGCCCCCTTTCGGGCATACTGTTTGGCCCTATAGCCGGTGCGCTGTGCTCTGCCGCCGGTGGATTTATCGGCAGTCTCATTGCCCCCCATACGGCGTGGTTGGGCATGGGGACCTTTATCATCGGCACAACGACGGCGTTTACCGCCGGCTGCGCCGCGTGGGGAACCTGGCCGCCCATTACGCTTAATAGCAGGGGCGGCGTTATCGTCTCTGGCGGCATTATCGTTTATCTAATTGGGACTTTGCTTTGGTTCAGCCAGGAAACAGGGCGCAGCCTGATGATCTATCCCATTGTGTATTACGGAGCTGGTTTTGCCGCTTTTCTTGTCGGCAGCATATTTGCCGGGAAGGTCTTGGCAGGCACAAACACGGCGTTGAAATTCCCCGTTCTGTGGCTCTGTGCCTTTGGCGGCATGATTGGCGGCGCTACCGTCGCCAATTTCTTTGTGCTTGTTCTGTACGAAAACCCCAGGGAATTTTGGATGCCCCTGATCGTGATTTCCCCTATTGAGCGAGCCGTATTTTCAGTTGGAACTGCCCTGATTGGAGTGCCTTTGCTTGCCGGCCTGCCAAAGATAGGCATTTTTGTCGGGCCCCAACTTGAAGATGATGAAACCTGTCTTGAGCCGCCTGTACCTGATGCGCATGAGCAAAATTGATTTTCACGTCCATATCACCCCGCCGGAAATAAGCGGGAACTGGCAAAAGTACGCCGAGAAGGAACTGTACTTTGCCCTGCTGTCGCAAAGCCCGCGCAACCGGTTTGCCGGCGCAGAAAGCGTCATTGCCATGCTTGATGAATCGGGCTTTGACCAGGCCGTGGTATTCGGCTTTGCGTTCAAAAACCTGGGGCTGTGCCGACTGGCAAACGACTATGTCATAGACAGCGTAAGGCAGTTCCCCGACAGGCTTATCGGCTTTATGTCGGTGTCGCCTAACGATGCCGGCATGGAAAAGGAGATAGACCGCTGCCACAGCGCCGGGCTGGTGGGCGTTGGCGAGATTTTCCCGGAGGGGCAGGGTATCAGCATCGATGACCCGCAGCAAACCCGCGCCCTGCACGGCGCTTGCCTTGAACGGAACCTGCCGCTCATCGTCCATGCCAACGAGCCGGTCGGCCATAGCTACCCCGGCAAAACCACCGTCGGCTTGCGGCAGCTAGAGCGTTTTATTGAAAACAGCCCCGGCCTGCGTGTCGTGCTTGCCCACTGGGGCGGCGGGCTTTTGTTTTATGAATCGATGCCAGAACTACGGGAAAAGTTCCGCAACGTGTACTACGACACGGCGGCAACCCCCTTCCTGTACGACGAGGGAATCTACCGCACAGCCCTTGTCCTCGGCCTGTACGAAAAAATACTGTTCGGCAGCGATTTCCCCCTGCTGGCCCCTTCCCGTTATTTGTCGTCCCTGGCGATTCTGCCGCCGCCGGTACGCGACCGCATCCTTGGCGGCAACGCGGAAAAGATTTTGGGTATTCCTGTTGAGTCGCCTGGAGTGGTTTAACGGCTTTTTTTGTGACCGGCTCTTTTTCGGTCCCTCGTTGGAGCCTGATGTTTTTGCACTTCATTGGATCCGGCACCTGATTGTAAGGAGCCGGACTTTAAGAAGCCATTGAACTGCGACTCGATTTGAATAGAAACATTTTTCAGTATCTCTTTTTTTAGATCAAGCAACTGTTGAACAGGGGCCTCTTTTTTCTTATTTTGCCCGAAAAAATCGGCTATGAGCAGTTGGTAGCATTCCACGTGCAGGGCAGTCGAGAGCTTGGTAATCGTGGTATCGCTTACCCACCTTCTGCCTCCCTCGATGTCGTTGATGCTCTGGACGGCTAAACCAGATAATTCAGCGAGTTTTTCCAGGGTCAGCCCAAGTTTTTTCCGCTGTTCCTTGACATTTTTCGACAAAATGCTCCGAATTTCGAGGGGTTTAGTTGCCATTATTTAATAGTATTGGCCCGAAAATGGTTGACAAGTTGCATATAGCAGTATACAATATTGCTATAAGCGGAAACGCTTCCGTTTTTTATATGCCGCCCTTAGGGTGGACAAATCGCCGTGATTACCCGTCCGAAACCGGCGTGTAATCAAAAAGGAGTTTCGTATGTTTAGGAAAAGCATAATACTTATTATCGCTTTATTGGCAGTCGGGCTGCCGGCTGTTCAGGCGCAGGGCGGCGGCAGATCGACCGATCCGGCCCTCAACGGGACATGGGTCATCGAGGAAGGAGGGGAAGAACTTGAATGGACCTTCACCAACGGCAAATTTGTTATGAGTGCAGATGATGAAGATGTAACTCGGGGAACGTATACGACCAACGGCAGGAATTTGACAGTAGTGATCACTGCAATGAAATTTGGCACCCCGGACTGGGAAACCGATGGTAGCAAATTCCGACAATGGCCACAATTTACCTATTACACCAACGGCTACATCCTGACCCTAACCTTCGGCGAAAAAACATTAACTTTTACCCGCAAGAGGTGACGCAGGATTGTGCTGTAAATAAAAAAACGGAAACAATCAATTACCCTACGCCGTGCGCCCCCCTAGCGCACGGCAGTTATAATCATATCGTCTTCATAAAACAGGGGGTTTCTTATTTTCCACTCCCCCATTCCCAACTATAAGTGGCAGCGCATCGTGTGGCCGTCGGCGACCTGGACAAGGGGCGGCTGCTCCCGGAAACAGCGTTCAGCCGCCTGCGGGCAGCGGGGGGCAAAGGCGCAGCAGGGGGCAGGGTGGCTGGCGATATGGGCCTTCGTGTCCACCGTATTTTTTCCGTTGTGGGCGATTGGTTTTGTTGCAGACTTTAAGCCCGTGGCCGAGGAAAAGAGCATCTGCGTGTATGGGTGCCTGCCGTCCTTCCACAAATCCGCGGCGGGGGCCTCTTCCATCAATTCGCCGGAATACATCACGCCGATGCGGTCGCAGAAGTAGCAGGCGACTTTGAGGTCGTGGGCGATGAACAGGAGGGACATGGCCTGCCCTTCGCCGACCCGCCGCTCGCGGATGTCCAGCAAAAGATTGAGTATCTGGCATTGAATCGAAACGTCCAGCGCCGAGACCACCTCGTCGCAGATCAGCAGTTCCGGCTGGGGCAGGAGGCTGCGGGCAATGGAAATCCGCTGGCGCTGGCCGCCGGAAAATTCCGATGGCCGCCGGTCAAGGTCGGCGGCGGACAGGCCGACTTCCTCAAGGGCGGCGGCGGCTTTTTCCCGAAGTTTTTTTGCACCCAGGCGTTTTCCGTAATCGCTGTGCCGCAGTCCGCAGACCAGCACCTCATAGACGCTCATCCGGGGGTTCAGCGAGCGGGCCGGGTCCTGGAAAACGTACTTTACCCGCTGCCGGTAGCCCCGCAAATCGTCGCCCCGCAAGCCGCCCACGTCAACCGAATCGCCCTGCCGCTGGAAAACGATGCTCCCGCTGTCCGGCTCGTACATCCGCACGATAAGCCGCGCCGTCGTTGTCTTGCCGCAACCCGATTCGCCGACCAAGCCGTAGGTTTCGTTCTGTTCGATGGCAAGCGAAATGCCATTGACGGCGGTGACAAAGCGGCCAAAGCGGGCGAAAAACCCCGCCTCCAGGTTAAATTGCTTGTGCAGGCCGGTAATTGTCAGCAGTGGCATAGCATGATAATAAACCGGCCTGGCGAATATTTCAATTGGCAAGCGGCTGCAGGGCGGGAGGCTTAGAAATTGGTGACGTTTGATACTTTGGACACAAAAAGTATGCA
Organism: Treponema sp.; assembly: GCA_031273185.1. The sequence goes on from JAISSG010000147.1 coordinate 4,054, forward strand.
GGCAAAAATTAAAAGCCAGATAGCTGCCATGAAAAAATATTTCATTATGTGCGTCCCCTTGCACGCCCTCATGCTAAAAAATAAGAATACTATGAGTGATAGTCAAGAAAATTTGTGCGCAGGCCATAGATAAACCCAAATTTTTGAAAAGGCGCCGCCGTATTGAAACCCGCCGCAAAATGCGGTATAGTTGCATCACATGAGCGATCAGCCCTTCCATGCCACAGGACTGCGGTTCTCCTGTACCCGCTGCTCATCCTGCTGCCGAAAAGAGAGCGGTTTTGTTTATCTCTCGGAAAACGACCTTTCCCGGCTCGCAAATGAGTTCCAAATGGACTATACTGCCTTTGTCAAGACATGGTGCCGCTGGGTCTCGTTCGACCAGGGCAGGGAGCGTTTGTCGCTGAGGGAGAAATCTAACTTCGACTGCATTTTCTGGAAGGACGGCTGCACGGTGTACCAGGCGCGGCCCCTGCAATGCAGGGCGTATCCCTTCTGGGATTCCGTGCTGTGCTCGCCGCAGGCATGGGAAGCCGCCGGCAAGGGCTGTCCCGGCATAGGTTCCGGCGACCTGCGCGACGGCCAGGAAATAGCGGGCTTTCTTCGCCTTATGGACGAGGAATTGGTGATAGAACGTGATACACTAAGCTGTGGAGGCCGGTAGATGCTAGTCCGTTTTTGGGGTGTTCGCGGCTCCCTGCCTGCGCCGCTGCACCCCTGTGACATCAAAGAAAAAGTATCGACGATTCTCCAAAAGGCGCTGCCAGAGGACCTTGCAGACGACGAGAGCAGGCAGCGTTTCCTCGCCGGGCTTCCCCCCTGGCTGTACGGCACCGTTGGCGGCAATTCCCCCTGCGTCAGCATAACCATTGACGGCTTTAACGAGCCGATAGTTTTTGACTGCGGCTCCGGCTTGCGGGAGATGGGGGTCGCCTGCCTGAACAAAGACCCCACGCCTTTGCAATACCACATTTTTTTCTCCCATTTTCACTGGGACCATTTGATGGGCTTTCCGTTCTTCAACCCCGCGTACAACGCCTCCGTAACGCTTGATCTTTACTCGCCAAAACTTGAGCTTGAGGAAGTTCTCATGGGGCAGATGAATAATCCTTACTTCCCCGTCAAGATGGAGAACATGCCGGCAAAGAAGAACTTCCATCAGTTGCGGGGTCCCGTCTCGATTGGGCCGGCGACGATCTCGTTCAGGGAACTGAACCACCCCGGAAGGTCTTTTTCGTACCTGCTCTGCCACAACGGGAAGCGGTTCATTTACGCGACAGACACGGAGCTTGGCGCGTCGGATTTTGCCCAAACCGAGGAAAACGCCAGCTTTTTCAAGGATGCGGACGTGATCGTCCTTGATTCCCAGTACACCGTGGGCGAGGCGATCAGCAAGTACAACTGGGGCCACAGCGCCTTCAGCATGTCGGTTGACTTTGCCGCGAACTGGGGGATAAAACGCCTTGTCCTGTTCCACCACGATCCTTCATACGATGACCGAAAACTCCACGGGATGGTGCAATCGGCGCGCTGGTACCTTGAGCGGATGAACATCAAGGGCTTGCAGGTAAGCCTGGCGACCGAGGAACTGGAAATCTCATTGTAACCCTGGTAACAAAATGGACAAGACCGTCAAGCGAATAATAGCCGTTGCCGCGTTTTTGCTGGGCACCATGCTCGTTGTGTGCCTTGCCATGATGGCTGCGCTGGTGTACTTCAATTCAGCCCCTCCCTTCTCGTTTGACGCGGCCTCCGGCAAGGAAGGCCTTGCGGTGGAAGCGGAGGACGGGGCGCAGGCGGCGGTGCGCTTCGAGGTGCGGAGGGGGGAGAGCGCCCAGTCGGTGGGGCGGCGGCTTGCCGATTCGGGGCTTATCAGAAACTTCCTGTTCTGGTACCTGCTCTGCCGTTTCGACAACGAGCACATCAAGACCGGCACCTACCGTATCGAGGTTCCCGCCAGCCAGATCGCCATTCACCGCATGCTGGTGTCGGGAAGGCAGATTCTGCTGAGGGTGACAGTTCCTGAAGGCCTCACCATAAAAAAAACGGCAAGGCTTCTGGAGGAAAACGGCATCTGCCCGGCTGACGAATTCCTCGCCGCCGCCGCCGATCCCGAGCTGGTAGCGCAGTACCAAATCCCCGGCACAAGCATGGAAGGCTACCTCTACCCGGACACCTACCTTTTTCCCCAGGATTTTCCTGCGGCAAGGGCCGCCAGGAAAATGGCCGACACGTTTTTTGCCCGCCTCGCCGAGATTGACGAGGATGCCGTCGCCATGCCGCCGGAGGAGTTGAACCGGCTGGTCACCCTTGCCTCGATTGTCGAGCGGGAGTACCGCATGGCGGAGGAAGCCCCGGTGATGGCAGGGGTGTTCAGCAACCGGCTGGGCATCGGCATGGCGTTGCAGTCATGCGCCACCGTCGAATACGTCATCACCGAGATTCAGGGGCGGCCCCATCCCGAAATACTCACCACGCGGGACACTGAGATACGCGATCCGTACAACACCTACATCCTCCCCGGCCTGCCGCCCGGCCCCATTGCCTCGCCCGGCGCCGTGGCGATCCGCGCCGCCTTAAATCCGTCGAAAACCAGCTACTTTTATTTCCGGCTGGTGGATCAAAGCACCGGGCGGCATTATTTTTCCAACACCCTGGACGATCACATCAGGGCGGGCGCCCTTTACGTTAAGGGCGGGTTTTGATGGGCAGGATTGCCAAGTCGTCCATCCAGGAAGTGCTCCAGCGGCTTGACGCCGTTGCCGTGGCAGAGGATTACGTCCGCCTGGAAAAGCGGGCAGGGCGCTATTGGGGCCGCTGCCCGTTTCACGCCGGGGGCAAGGAGCGCACCCCTTCCTTCACGGTTGACCCCGACCGAAAACTGTACTACTGCTTTGGCTGCCAGAAAGGCGGGAGCATCATCGACTTTGTCATGGAGATGGACAAGGGAGGCTATGCCGACACCATACGGGCACTTGCCCGCAAAGCCGGCGTGGAGCTTGCCTACGAGGGCGGGGACTTCGATGCCGGGGAACTTGAGGCTGAAAGTTCCCGCAAAGAGGAACTTATCGAGCTGTACCGGAGAACCGCCGTGACGTTCCGCCATTTTCTCGTGGAAATGGGCGAGGGAAGGCCCGCCCTCGATTATCTGAAGTCACGGAAGGTCAGCATGGAGATGATCGAGCGTTTCCAGCTTGGCTTTTCCCCGGCGGACCGGGACTGGCTGTACCGTTTCCTGCAAGGCAAGGGCTATTCCCCGGAATTCCTGGACAGCTCGGGGCTGTTTTCGGCAAATCACCGGGGAATGGCGTTTTTTTCAGGCCGCCTGATGTTCCCGATACGGGACCGCCAGGGGCAGATCGTCGCCTTTGGGGGCAGGGCGATGCCTGGCTCGGTGCAAAGCGACGGGAAGGAGCCGCCAAAGTACATCAACACCCGCGAAATCGAAACCTACAAGAAAAGCCAGTTCCTCTATGCCCTTGACCTGGCGCTGCCGGAGATACGACGGTCGAAGACCGTCTACCTGGCCGAGGGCTACATGGACGTTATCGCCCTGCACCAGGCGGGCATAGACAACGCCGTCGCCCCCTGCGGCACGGCGCTGACCGACACGCAGGTGCGGCTGCTGCGGAACTGGGCCGACCGGGCGGTGCTGGTTTTCGACTCCGACGAGGCCGGACAGAAGGCGGCGTACAAGGGGATAATCACCTGCCGCCAAAACGGCCTTGTATGTTCCCTGGTTGTGCCGGGCAGGGCCGAAAACGGGGATGAATTAAAGGACCCTGCCGAAATTTTGCAAAAATTCGGCCCCGAAACCTTGAAAAAAGTTATGAATTGTGCTACATTAGACTTTGAATACCTTATCGCCAGGGGCAAAGCCCTGCACGATGTTTCAATACCAAAGGGAAAGGCCGAAGCTGTTGCCCTACTGTATCCTTATCTTGAAGCGCTGGACTCACAAACCGAGCGCGACGATTGTATTAACGCTGCCGCAGATGAAATTCGCCTGGATCGCGGCGCCATTCTTGCTGACTACGAACGCTGGCGACGCTCGGGCGGCAGCAGTGCCCACAGGGGCGCTGCGGAAGAACCAAATGACGAGGAGGTTCCCAACACTGACAGGCCCATACGCATGAACGATGAGCTGTTTCTGCTTACCGTCGTATCGGTCAACACGGGTTTGTATCCTGAATTCCGTGCCTCCATTACGATGCAGGAGATAGAGGACCCTGACGCTAAAGAGCTTTTTGTTGCATTGGAAGAGTGCCGTATGCACGAAGAAAGCGGATCAGAGTCGGTTCTGGAACGCATCAATTCGGAGCGGCTGCGGAATTTCATCATCGAGCGGGGAATATCTGATGAATTCAGGAGTGATTCGAAGCGCGATCCCAGGAAGCTGATGGAGGACGGGATCAAACGGGTCAAAGGGAAAAGGCTGCGGCGCAGGCTTTCCGAAATAGGATCGGAGATGCGGATGCTGGAACGGGAATCCGGCATGGATACCGGCGGCGATATAAAGGATCTAATCGCCGAGAAAATGTTTATAGACGCTGAAATACGCAAACTGGAAGGTAACTAAGTGATGCCAAATACTCATAAAGCGGAGGCCAAGGCAAGGAGCCACAGCGCTTCCAATGTAAAGCCGGTAAAGACAGGAACCAGTATAGAAAATGGCAAGAAACGGGCTGCCAGCGAACCGGTGAACGATGTCGCTCGCAACCCGGCAAAAAAGCCGGAAGAGGAAAAGCAACCGGTGCAGGCAGCCGCCGAGTCGTCGGCCCTGCCGTCGGCCCTGCCAGCGGTCGCAGAAAATACCATCGTGACGGATCCGGCGGTCATCAAGCTCGTTGAATACGCAAAGGGAAAAAAGGTCATCTCGATAGAGGAGCTTTCGGATTACCTCCCCGATCACATTTCCAACACGGAAAAAATCGAGCCGGTGCTTGCCCTGCTGGAAGCAAACAACGTGCAGATAACCGCGGACGACGCTTCCGGGGAGGAAGAGGGCGAAGCGCAAAGCCCCAAGGAAAGCGCAGCCGGGAAAAAACGCACGGCATACAGCGACAAGGAATCTTCCCTCGTAGACGATCCGATCAGGATGTACCTGCGCGAGATTGGCCGGGAAAGCCTGCTGACCGCCGAGCAGGAAATCAAGCTTTCCCGCCAGATGGAGGAAGGGGAAAACATCATCAAGAACGTGATCAAAAAATCGGGAATGATAATTTCTGAATTTTATCACATTGCCGAGGAGGCGTTTTCCAAAAAAGACCTGAAGGAGCTGAACCTCAACAAAAAGGAAACCACCGAGCGGCTGGCAGAGCGCCGCCGGTTCAGCGGGGTTTACCGGGACTCGCTCAAAACGATACAGGGCGACCTCAAAAACTACATGGAGATCAAGCAGCGGCTCATCGGCAGGGGGGGCAACTTTCTCGAAGACAAGGAGCTTGCGGCCCTTCGCAGGAGAATAACCAAGGTAGTCAAAAACGCCGCGATACACCCCGACGAGATACTGCTTTTTTCCGAAAAGTTTATTGACGCTTCAAAAAAGATTAAGCGCTACAAGAAGGAACAGGAGCGGATAGAAAAACACCTCCAGGTGGTTTCGCTCAAGGACCTGCGTACCCTTGGCCGCTGCCTTACGATAAAGGAAGAGCGCGAGCGGCTTGAAGGCGCTTTGGGGCTTTCCTCGGACGAAATCAAGGAAAAGATTCGGCAGATCCAGGTGCGGGAAAAGAACCTGCGCTCGATAGAGGCCGATTTTGAGGAATCCATCGACAACATCAACCTGATGGCAAAGGAAATACTGCACGGCAGGGAAATGATGAAGAACGCCAAAGATCGGCTGATCAAGGCAAACCTGCGGCTGGTGGTTTCCATCGCAAAAAAATATACCAACCGGGGACTGCACTTTTTCGATCTGGTGCAGGAGGGCAACATAGGCCTTATCAAGGCGGTTGAGAAATTCGAGTACCAGAAGGGCTTCAAGTTTTCGACATACGCAACCTGGTGGATACGGCAGGCGATTACCCGCTCGATCTCCGACCAGGCGCGGACAATCCGCGTGCCGGTGCACATGATCGAGCAGATCAACAAGGTTCAGCGGGAATCGCGCCAGCTTATGCAATCCCTGGGACGGGAGCCGACCGACGAGGAAATCGCCACGCGGCTGGGCTGGCCTGCGCAGCGGGTGAAGCAGGTAAAAAAAGTCGCCCGCGAGCCTATCAGCCTTGAGACGCCGATTGGCGAGGAAGAGGATTCCCTGTTGGGGGACTTTATCGAGGACAAGGAAGTGGAGAACCCCGCGATCCTGACGGCGCATACCCTGCTCCAGGAGGAAGTTGACCGGGTGCTGACCACCCTGCCCAAGCGCGAGCAGGAGGTGCTGAAAATGCGCTTCGGGCTTGGCGACGGCTATTCCCTCACCCTTGAGGAGGTCGGCCTGCTCTTCAAGGTGACCAGGGAACGGATCAGGCAGATTGAGGCGAAAGCCCTCAGGCGGCTTCGGCACCCCCGGCGCAGCCTGAAACTCAAGGATTTTTTAGACCATTGACAAGGAGCAAACATGGTAACCGAAAACGATCTGGACAAGCTAAGGACCTTGCAGGAGATTCTTTCAGAAAAAATTCGCCTGGAGCATGACATTCAGGAGATCCCCAAGCAATTGGGGGCGCTTGAGGAGGCCTACAGCAGAACCAGAAAGACCTATATGGAAAAAAGCCAAGAATACGAAAAGGTCAAAGCCGCCGAGGAAGAGGCGCGGGCGTTGATGCGGGAGGCTGAGGCTGGCAGGGAAAAGGCAGAGAGGGATATTTCCGAAATTCACACAACCCAGCGCGAATACGAGGCCCTTGACAAAGAGCGGCGTTATGCCGAAGAAAAGGAACAGCAGTACGGCAGGGAGGTTCAGGAGAAAGAAAGGAAACTGCTGGTGCTTGAGGAGGAGATAAAAACCCAGGCGGCCCTCAACGAGCAGTGGGAAAAGGAGCTTGCCGAAAAACGAGCCGGAATCGAGGAGGAAGTCACTGAAAAGAAAAAACAGGCCGACGTTCTCCTGAAGAAAGAAAAAAAGCTGGCCAGCGATCTTGATTCTGAAGTGGTATACAAATTCGAGCGTATTCTCAGGAACAAAAGCGGCCTTGGTATTGTCGCCATCAAAGGCAACGTCTGCATGGGCTGCCACATGATCCTGCCCGTCCAGTTTTCCAACAATGTCCGCCTTGGGGAAGAATTCGTGTTCTGCCCCTATTGCTCGCGCATTTTGTTTTACGAAGAATCATCGGATGGCGAGGAAGCCTTCTTTGACATAGACGATTCAGGTTCCCTGTACGATCCCGAGGAAGAGGACGAGGAGGAAGGCGAGGAAGAGGAAAAAGAAGAAGAGAAGATCAGCGCCGATTTTGAAGAGTAATTGGCGATGAACCAGACCGCCGCTGTGCGCTCATCTTAGGGTGGGCGTATGGAGGAAAGTCCGGGCTCCGCAGGACATGATGCCGGGTAACGCCCGGGCCCGGTGCTTAGGTGCCGGGACAGAGAGCGCAACAGAAAGCAAACCGCCTGCCCAGCGCCTGCTGGATGGGTAAGGGTGAAACGGCGGGGTAAGAGCCCACCACGGCGGCGGCAACGCAGCCGGTACGGCAAGCCGCATCAGGAGCAAAGCCAAGCAGCGTGGGGGCCTAAAGCCGATTGGCTTTGGGCCGCGCCAACGGTCCGTTGGTCAAACGCGGGTAGGCTGCAACGAAAGGGCCGGCAACGGCCTTTCAAGACAGATGGCGGTCAGCCAGGAGCGGCGCCTTGCAAGGCGTGCCTCTGGCGACAGAACCCGGCTTATGGTTCATCGTTTTTTTTGTTTTTTTATGGAGGTTACATGCACAGCTATCTTGAAATGCTGCCTCTGAGCGATATTGCAAAATATGCCGGGGGGCATCCCAAAGGCGCCCTTCCCTTTGCCGGTTATCCCCGCCAGCATCCCTCGGAAAAGAACAAGCTGATCCTGGTATACGATCCGCTTGGGGAAAACACCACCGTCATGGAATTTAAACTTGAGGACGTTGCTTTTGTCGAGGAAGTCCCATCAGTCGTTACCGAGGACGGGGAGGGCGTGCCGCTCATCAAGCTGTGGATACGCAAGGGTGCCCACGGGGTCATCCTTGAGCCCTTTGAGGTGCAAAGCCCGATGCAATTCGCAAGCAAGTCGATGGAAATACGGGAGCGGTTCCTGGGGGCGTAATGGATTTCTCAGCCCGTTATGCAGCCGAGGAACCTGGCGGAACGGTACGGTGCAGCCTGTGCCCCCGCCGCTGCGTCATAGCCAGCGGGAGTTTTGGTTCTTGCGGCGTGCGGGGCAACAAAAACGGCAAGCCGCTGATTCCCTTTTACGGGCAGATAACCGCCCTCGCCCTTGACCCAATCGAGAAAAAGCCCCTGTACCATTTTCGCCCCGGCTCATTGATCCTTTCGATTGGCTTTGCCGGCTGCAACCTCCACTGCCCATTTTGCCAGAACTGGCAGATTTCCCAATCCACCGATTTTGGCGGCAGACGTATGTCGCCCCCATCAACTCCCGGCGATATTATTTCCGCCGCCCTGCACCGCAACGGCGACTCGATTGCCTACACCTACTCAGAGCCGCTGGTACACATCGAATTTCTCCTGGACTGCATGACGCTGGCGAGGCGGCACGGCATAGCCAACGTGCTGGTTACCAACGGCTGCGTCAACGCCGATGCCGTGCGCGAGATCCTTGCGCTTGCCGATGCCGCAAACATAGACCTAAAATGTTTTTCACAGGAAAGTTACACGCAGACCCTTGGCGGGGACCTGGACACCGTGCTTGCGTTTATCAGGCTTGCCCATGCCGAAAACGTCCACGTTGAAGTTACGACGCTGGTAGTCCCCGGTTTTAACGATTCGCTGGAAGAGCTGGATGACTGCATCGATTTTATCGCGTCGCTTAACGCCGGGCCGGACACGCCTGCGATACCCTGGCATCTTTCGGCCTATCATCCCGATTACCACTGGAGTGCTCCGCCCACCGATCCCGGTTTCCTGAAACGAATAAAAAAGCGGGCTGGCGGAAAATTGCGTTATGTGTATGCTGGCAATATCCCCGGCGAGGAGAACGACACCTTCTGCCTGCACTGTAAGGCGCTTCTGGTACGGCGCAGGGGATACCGCACCGACACGCCGGGGCTTGCGCCGCCTTTGGAAGGGGAGGGCAATTTCCGCTGCTCGCAATGCGGCGGGAAAACGCCGATTGTGGTTTGATTTGAGAAGAGGCTCACGCAAAGGCACGGAGGTAGGGAGGGAAAAGAACTATGTGTTATTTGTAGGCTGTGTGTAAATACGGCCTTGAATAATTGAAAAGAAAATCGGTTGGTTATAACCTTGACAAAAATGAATATAAAAGATAAATTTATAAACAAAGGAGCTGTTATGAAAAAGGTATATTTATTATCAGTATTGTTTATAATGCTAATCAGTTGCTCAAGAAAAACAGTAGAAGAAAGAGTATATACTGAAAATACCTATATCACTGAATCTGAAATTACATCTTCGGAAAGCGCGGGTGTGGAAATTAGGGCATTAAATAATGAAACCGATTACAATAATGGTAATGGGACAATATTGGAGAGAAAAATATTAAATGGCAAAAATTGGATAATTACAAAACACGAAACTGAAAATAAAGAAGTTGGATGGGAGACTTTTAATGCATATGAAAATTTAGGAGAAAAAAATGGTGAAGTTTTGTTTGTGTTACGTGACCGTATGATTGTTTCAACGCTGGAAATAGCATATGCCGAAGAGAGAAAAAATAATTTTGAATTATGGATAAAGATAAAAAATAATCAAGGGAATATTGGTTGGATTAAGACAAATGGTTATTATAATCCATATCATGATGGTACATGGGCAATCATTGAAATAATAGAACTAAATGGAAACATTTCTACTGTTAGAAAATTAGAACAGGGTCTGGAAACAACCACAAGATTAAATGTTAGGGATAAACCAGGCCTTGCAGGTAATATTTTATTTCAATTAAATTCAGGGACATATATTGAAACTCTTGGTATTGTCGAAGAGATTAAAGGGAACCTCTAAAAACCCTAGCTAAAAAATAAATAATGTGATAAAATGTAATCTATGAAACAGAAAGGTTTTTTTGACGAAAATGATCGTTTGGAAGAATTAAGCAGGTTGGGCGAC
>JAISSG010000006.1 GCA_031273185.1 Treponema sp.
TTCGCCATGTCCAGCGACACGACCCTGCCCCCCGGCTTGACCACACGCGCCAGTTCCCGAATCCCCTGCCGCAAATCGGACAGGTTGCGCAGCCCCCAGCCCACAATCGCGCCGTCGAACGAATTGTCCGGGAACGGCAGATTCATGGCATCGCCTCGGACGAATTGGACATTCCCTTTAATCGCCATCTCTCGAAACGTCTGTTCGGCAATGGCAATCATATTTTCAGAGAAATCCAGACCGATAACGGCCCCTTCCTCGCCAACAGCCTTGTTCAAGGCAAGCGTAAGACGGCCTGTTCCGCAGCACACGTCAAGGATATGCATGCCCGGCTGGGCGTTAACCTGCTTTACCGCCAGTTTCCGCCAGCCCTCGTCCATTCCCATGCTCATAATCTTGTTCATAAGATCATATTTGGGGGCAATGGCATTAAATGTTTTTTGGACGTATACCGCTTTGCCTTCACCGTCATAAATCACTGCGATGCTCCCTGGTCTGCAAAAATCCGTTGGCTTGCTCGGGAATCAATCGGATTCCCGAGCAAGCCCAGTATACTGCTCTTATGACGTGGATTGCAATGAAGCCCCAACGTATTTTTTGAACGCTTCCGGCAGGTTTTCGCTAAAAACCCCGTGGGGACAGGTTTTTATGCACTTTTTGCATCCGGTGCAGTTCTCGTTTTTTTTCAGGACCACATGCCGGTGCCCCAAAAAATCGACCTTGCCCAGTACCCCGTGCGGGCAGGCTTCGATGCACGCCCAGCACGCCGTGCAGGTGCGGCTGTTTACCCACACATGCCCCGTGTAGGCTTTTTTTACTCTCCCGTTCATTCTGCCTTTCATTTGTGCGACTCTCCTTGCTTTCAGCATACAGAATACTGGTAAACCGGAGGTAAACACAAGGTAAAATTTTGGTAAACGGGCAGGAAACCGATGTTGTTGTTCCACGACCCGCCACGAATCACCCGGTTGTCGCCAGAAACCGCTCTCCTTTTTCGCATAATAGTTTTCTCAGGCGGTTTGTCCTCGCAAGGCTGACAGCCGCAAGGACGCTCCTCGCCCGCTCCGCCGCTTTTTCCTCGCTTATCCTGCCCTGGCCCAGCGAAGCGGTTATTTCCGACATGCGCCTGGCAACCCTCTTCCTGGATTTTTGCAGGAGGTAAATGCCGCTGCCTTTTATCAAAAAGCCAAGAAACGGCAGGCCGTCCGCCGTCTTCCCGAACACGGGCTGCTTGAGCGACAGGCGCAGATTTTCCCGCGCATAATCGTTGACGCGCCCAAACATTGCTTTGAGCATGGCGGGGGAATCCGCCCAGACGATGAAGTCGTCCATGTAGCGGCAATACGCCGACGGGCGCAGGCTTTCAAGGATGTAGTGGTCTAGCTCGGCAAGGTACAGGTTCGCAAAAAACTGGCTGGTGAGGTTGCCGATGGGAACACCTTTGCCCGGCGCCGTCTCGTAGCTGTCGATAATCCCGCCGAGCAAATACATTACCCGCGTGTCTTTGATGAGCCGGTGCAACTGGGCCTTGAGCGTTTCATGGTCTATCGAGTCAAAGTATTTGCGCACGTCGAGCTTGAGAAAATGCGGGCTTGCCTTGCACTGCCTGAACGCGTACAGCACGGCTGCGTGCGTCCCCTTGCCCTTCCGGCAGGCGTAGCTGTGGTAAACCATCGGGCGGTTGAAAATGCCCTCAAGCACGTTCATTATCGCGTGGTGCATTACCCGCTGCTCGAACGGGGCCGTGCTGATGGTGCGGAGCTTGGGGTCGGTTATCAGGAACGAGCGATAGCTGCCCCAGCCGCATTGCAGGGCCAGCAGTTTGCCGCGCACGGAAGCGAGGTTCTTGTCGATGCCCCGGCAGAATTTGACCGCCGCCGGGCTGCCCCGGTTCCCCCGGATCGCCTTGAGGAACGCGAGGCGGATGTTGCTGTAGTCGGCGATCTGCTCAAAAAGAAAGTTCTGTCTTTTCATCCTGGGGCTGCTCCTCGCGCTGATGCTCCTCGCCCGCGAAAACATTCAGGAACGTTTTGCCGTATTGCTTGACCCGCGCCTCGCCTATGCCCGCTATGGCGAGCAGGTCCTTCTCGGTTTTTGGCGGCTTCCTGACCATCGCCGCGAGCTGGTCGTTGGTGAAGACCGCGTACACCGGGATGCCTGCTTTTTCCGCGAGCGATTTCCTGGCGCCGCGCAGTTTGTCGAAGAGGGCGTACTCCTCCGGGGTCAGCACTTCCCGGTAATCGACGCGCTGCTGCTGGGCGGGCGGGTTCTTGCCGCCGCCGTCATTGCCGTACTCGACCAGGAACACCCAGCCGGTTCCCCGCTCGCCGTCGATGAGCCGTTTCTCGACGTTGATGATGCGGTGGGAACGCAGGAAGGCGTTCAGCTCGTCGGTGACCGAACGCTCGCCGAAAGGGCTGACAAAAAAACTGGTGTACTGTGTTAATAGCGCCACAATCGCGTACCTCCCAAAATCAAAATTTTTTTTTCCCGCCTCCGGCGGGAAAAAATTTGCGGCCCCCCGCCGACCGAAGAATCCCGCGCTCCCGGGACCGCAGGGCACGTACGCTCCGCTCCCCGCCTGCTGAGGCAGGCGGCGGCTACGCTCCCGGCCCTGCGGAGCCGCAGAACTCA
>JAISSG010000032.1 GCA_031273185.1 Treponema sp.
CGGTGGCTGGCCTATTTTGACCGAGACAGCCCGCCGGAACTGGTTGAGGAGGTAGTGAACATGGACAGCGCGATAAAAATGGCAAACGACCGGCAAGCCCACGTTTCGGGGGACGAGGAAACGAGGCAGCTATACGAGATGCGGCAGAAGGCCTGGTGGGACTGGAACAGCAGCATAAACCACGCCCGCAGGGAAGGCAAGGAAGAAGGCCAAAAAGAGGGCCACAAAGAGGGCCACAAAGAGGGCCTGGCTGAGGGAAAGATCGAGATCGCCCGAAACGCCCTTGCAAAGGGCTATACCCTGGAACAGGTATGCGATATAACCGGGCTTGATCCGCAGGCGATAGAAAAACTCAAGTAACAGGGAAGAGCAAAGAGCAAAGAGCAAAGAGCAAAGAGTAGTGAGCAAAGAGCAGAGGGCAAAGAGCAGTGAGCAGTGAGCAAAGAGCAGAGAGCAGTGAGCAAAGAGCAGTGAGCAAAGAGCAGTGAGCAAAGAGCAGTGAGCAAAGAGCAGTGAGCAAAGAGCAGAGAGCAGAGAGCAGAGAGCAGTGGGGAATGAGGGAGGAGGCTTATGTGGGGCTGGTTTATGCTGAGGTTACCTTGAGGAACGCCGGGGACAGGGTCCGTGTAGAGCACGGGATAATACCGGAAGTCCGCGAGACGACGGTTACGGCTATGGTCGATACCGGCGCGGCGACCATTGTCATTAACGAGGCCCTCCGCCAGCAGTTGGGGCTTATGCTGAGGGATGACTACAGGGCCAGGCTGGCCGACGGGTCAAAGCAGAGGTACTCCTATGCGGACGCGGTCGAAATCCAATGGAAAAACCGCACGTCGGTTTTGCGGCCCATAGTGGTGCCCAACGCCGCCGAGGTGCTTCTCGGGGCCCTCCCGCTTGAGGAGATGGACCTGATAGTCAGCCCGGCGCAACAGGAATTGATCGGGGCGCACGGCGACGAGCCACTGCACAGAATCTGACCCCGCCCCGGCCCGCAATGCCCCCCGTTCTGGATTTTTGCCCCCGTATGAGGTATCTTTATAGTATGCTGTCTGCCGAGGGGTATAAGTGCGGAAAAAAACGGTATTCCTGATTGCTTTTCTTGCCGGTATGGCACTGCACTCCTGCTCCCTGCCCACCCTGCCGAAACGCGTAGAGATAAAAGGAAGCCCAAATTACAATGTATCGATAAAAATCCCCGACATAAACGTGGGGGAGATGGTTACCGGCATGCTCAGGGAGCAATTGTCCCGAGGAAGCAGCAGTTTTGCCGTAAACGTGTGGGATGCCAATTACGGGCAGGCCGAGCAGGCGTTTTTGCTCAGCCTTTCCATCAACATAACGGAAAGCCTCAATCTTGACGAGGTCATGGAAGCGGTAGGCAGCCAGTTGGATGCGCTGGCATTCGGCAACCCGCTCCCGATTCGCTACGAATTTCCCGGGCCTCCCGACAACGGCGGGCCGGTTGCGATCCCCGTATCCTGGCCGCTGGCTGTTTTCGATGAAATTCCCTCGATTTCTTTTGGGAAATTCGCCCGGTATGTGAAGAAAATCAACTTTGACGCATGCGGCGACGATGAATCGAAAGGCATCGGGCTAAAATTTACCTTTTCGCAGGTGGTTCCAGGGCTTGACATTATCGTTACCTGCAACGAGCTGTCAATCGACGGCTCCCGAAAGCCGCTTGAGGAGGGGGCCGTCGTTTTTGGCAACACGGGGGATTTGGAGCTTAGGCCCGGGGACGACGGGGAAGAATCCGGCGCGGCGGAATTCACATTTGAAGTGGCGCTGGCGCCGCGAGGCGGCGACGACACGCTGATCGCCAATGAGCTGGCATCGGGAAGGCCCCTGAGGATAGAAGGGCAGGTTGAGTTTTTCCAGAACTGGAGGGCGGCGACCATCGACATGGCTATGGTCGTAGAGGACGGCGATTTCGAAGACGGCCTCCTTACCGGCTCGATTCCCGAAATCGAGGCCGGGAAGGCCCCCATTGATCTATCGATGCTGGGCAGTTACTTTACCGGATTCACCTTTGATGATGTCCAGGCGAAAATGTATTTGAACGGCCCGGGCGGCGTGGTTTTTGGGGGAGGGGGGCTGGAACTTTTCACGAAAACCGAGCCTCCCGAAAAATCGGCGCTTTTGTACGACGGCCCGCTATTGCTGGGCGCCTTTGCGATAAGCGGGCACCTTGACGAGTCCGGCAGTTACGGCCACCCGAATCTGCCTGAGGGGGGAATGGAACTGGAGGGCATGGCCGGCCTTATGAGCGACATGCCTCGCAGTCTGGCCTTTGGCTACAAGGTGAAATTACCGGACGAGATAGTGGTAACGCAGGAGGTGTTTTTCGGCGAGGCCAGCGAAAGCAACGCGATAACCGCGGAGGTTGTAGTGCTGCTGCCCATGAGTCTGACAGCCGGCGAAGGCGGCGGCGCCGTTACGCTCGGGGGCCTTATCGAGGACAAGAAAGACATTTTTGGCAGGGACAACCCGGGCGACGAAACCGATTTTTCCGATATGGGAAAGCTTACCCTGCACGTGTCGGTGGAATTTTCCGAAAGGCTCTTTTCCGGCGGGACGTTTAAGCTGTTTGAGAATGATCCCCTGTTTCCCGATGGCATCCGGCTGGACGGCAAAACCATAGGCGCGAAAGTTTCCGGCGCGGTTTTGGACAGGGTGATAAGCACTGATCCCCAGGAGGCCCGGCTTCTCATACTGGGTCCGGCAATGGAATTCGCCCCGGGAAGCGGTATAACAATTCCAAGAAATATAGGCGTAACCAGGATAAAATTTGGAATCAGCGGAAGCTATACGGTGGATATTGGCGATATATTTAAGGGAAGCGAATGAAAAAGCTGCCGCTCCTTATCGTCATGATTTTCTCCCCCTTCCAGCTTGCCGTGCTTGTCTGGGCGCAGGATCGCGCCGGTAATCCAGGCGGCAGAACGACACGGGCAAGCGTGCTGGAGCGGGAGGAAGAGCCGGTGGCGTCCGGAAGGAGAAGATCCGGCATAAAAAACCGCACGTTTGAAATAAGCCTTGCAAACGTGAGCGTTAACGCATCCAATGATTTTCTCACGGCGAAAGACATTTTTCGGGAAACGGCAACCATATATATCAATCATTTTCTGAGCGGCTTCAGGCTGAACACAAGCGCGGCCATCAAGCCCCTTTCGCTTGGCCTTAACTGGAAGGAACACTGGGGGTTCGGCCTGGACCTTGCCCATGTTGACGTGTTCGGGAATGTTTCGGTATCAGGCAGGATGATAAACCTCAATATGGCGGAAAACGAAAAATTCGGCGTGGGGGCCGCGGCTTTTGTCAACGTGGTCGGCATTCCGGTTTTTTTTCATGTCAACGATTTTAAGATAAAAATAAGGCCGGCGGCCTATTTCTCGCTGTTTTACGCCGAGCCCGGCATTACATACAGTTTCGACGGCGAGCGCCTTTCGGTTGACTACGACATGCGTATATACACCCCCATCAGCCTGGCAGGAACGGAAGGCGGCGACATGGGGGCCTTTTTCCGGGACGAATTGAACGCCGGCAATGCCAGGAATATCCTCAAAAATAATTTGGGTTTTGACCTATCCCTGGGGCTGGAATACCCCCTGTACCCGTGGCTGGATCTGGGCGCGGAGATTGCCAACATCCCGATCCCTTTTGCCGCGTCGAAGCTCAGCCATTATGCCCGGTTTCGGGACTCCGTGTACGTCGATGCCGGCAAGATCGATCTTGGCAGTATGATTGGCGGGGACATCCCCGAAGGCATCTACCACGTTCCCGAAGAATTCAAGCCCGAATACGGCTATGATTCCGGCGGGAAGGCGGCGTACCGCCCCTTTGCGATGCTGTTCTACGCCAATTACCGCCCCCTGAATTCGCGCGTCCTGGCACTGATCCCCTCGCTGGGGTTCTCCATCAGCAGGCTGTATCCCAGCGTCGGCGCCATCGAGGGCGGCGTAAGCGTCCGCTGCGACCTTGGGAACGTCTTTATCACCACCCTTGGGATAAACTATAATGACCGCAAATGGAAAAACAGCGTTGATTTTGCCCTGAATCTCCGCGCCATTGAGTTGGACTTTGGCGTGTCGGTGCAGTCGCCGGATTTTCTCAAAAGTTTCCAGGGTGCTGGACTCGGTGTTAACTTTGGTGTCAAACTAGGATGGTGAGACAGCATATAATGCGTAACGATACTACTACTCGGACAGCAGAGGCGAACGGGCGCCGCGCTCTTGTAACCGAAGCGATACATAAAGCGCTGGAAGCATTCTGTTATCACGGCGAGCTGGCATTTGACGAAGCAATGGCCAGCGGCCTGCGTTTTATTGCAGAAGCCCTGGGCGCGGGCAGTGTCGCCCTTTGCCGTTATGCCGAAACAGGCGGCGGCAGGCGACTTGCGCGCGCATACCGATGGGACAAGCCGGGCGGCGGCCTGGCAGGTAAAGGCATCGATCTCATGCCCGGTAATCGGGCGATGGAGAAATGGCTGGGGATTCTCCTGCAAGATGCCTGCGTAAACAAACGGCTGGGCGATATGCCTGCTGACGAAGCTGCCGCCATGAACGCTTCCGGCGTAAAGTCGGTTTTGATGGTGCCTGTTTTTGCCCGAGGCGAATTTTGGGGGAGCCTCGTTTTTCAGGACCTTGCCTGCGAGCGGCGCTTTGACGAGGGCTGCATGGACCTGGTGCGGACGGCGGCGCGCCTGTACGCGAACGCGGTTATGCATGCCGAGATGGAGCGCGAGGCAGCCGACAGGGACGAATTCAGCCGGGTGATATTTGACACCGCGCCCGTCGGCATGGTGATGTTTGACGAACATTCCCGCCTCGTTAACTGCAATGAAACCGCATTGGCGATATACGGCATTGATAAGCAATACTACCAGGACCATTTTTTTGATCTGTCGCCCGAATACCAGCCTGACGGGACAAAGTCCGCCGATAAATTTCTCGATATATTGAAGGCAACGCTCGACGGCGATAGCAAGGTAATGGAATGGATGTACCAGACACCTGACGGCGAGCCCATTCCCTGCGAAATTACCATGACGCGCGTAAGATATAAAGGGAAGTACATTGGCCTGGGCTATGTGTACGACCAGCGCCGCATAAAAAACATGGAAAAAAGCATACGGATGCTCGAAACAGAGGCAAGGAAAATTTTTTTTGACAGCCTGACGGGTATTTACAACAGGCGGTATTTTGATGAAAACATCAAGCGCGTCATCAAAAACCTGTCCCGCTCAGACAGCAAGCTCAGCCTGATGATGATAGACATCGACTTTTTCAAGAACTACAACGACACTTACGGCCACAAGGAAGGCGACAACTGCCTGACGGCTGTTGCGGAAACCCTTTCAAAAACCGTGACGCGGGCCGACGATTTTGTCATCCGTTACGGCGGCGAGGAATTTGTCGCCGTCCTGCCGAACACCGACGGGAAGGGCGCGTGCATAGTCGCTGAAAAGATGCTCAAAAACGTGCAGGCCTGCAACATCCCGCACGGGAAAAACGAAGCGGCAATCTGCGTGACGGTTTCCATAGGGGTCACGAGCGGCGACGTGAGCCATACGCAGGACGCGGACGATTACGTCAAACGCGCCGATGAAATGATGTACAAATCCAAGAATGACGGGCGCAACCGGTACAGCTACGGGGATTTATCGTAAGCCTAATGCCAGAGGCGCAGTTCTGCCCGAAATGCCGCCTGGTTGTCATGGCTTTTTCTTCCCTCGAAGGCAAAGGCGTGTACTGGCCCGCCGTTACGCGCCGCTTCCCCAATCCGCGCCGACCAGATGCCGGCAGCCTCGCCGGGCAGCACCTCGTTCAGGTAATTGATGTCCAGCCTCATCTGCCCAGCCTGCTCCAGCAGAGCGGGGTCTATCGCGTCTTCCATCCACCGTATGTAGCTGACATTGTTGACATGGCCGTTGTAGTCCACGTCGGTGTACAGCGCCCGCCGCTCATGGCTTTTTTGCAGGGAGGGCCTTTCCTCAAGGCCGACCGCGGCGGGCAGCGAGTCCAGGCCGTCGTTCCGGGGCAGGCTGTCCATGACGGCCTGCGGGCGCAAGGGGCGGCGTTTTTCCATGTCGATGATTATCCAGCAGCTTCTGGCGCGGACTGCCGGGCTGTCACTGGAATCGCGGATGTCAAAGTCGCGCAGGGCGAACAGTTTTTCCCCGCCCCGGGGCCAGGTCCGCACGGTGACCGTTTCCCCGTACCGGGGCCGGCGGTCAACCTGCACCGACATGCGCGAGAGAAGCCACACCTGGTTTGCCCGCGCCATCGCCTCCCGCCCCACCCCCAGGTTCTCCGCATGGCTGATTGCCGCTTCCTGAAAAAAATTCAGCGCCGCGCTCAGTGTCATTGAATCCGATTTGTCGATGGCGGCAAACCGCACCGCGCAGCTTTCCGCCCAGACAGACAGCTTTTCCATGCCTCCATCCTGTAAAAAAAAGGGCAAAATTGCAATAGATCGGGCTGTCGCCGGCAGGCTGCCGGTTGTTCTATTGAAAAATAACGGGGATTGTGCCATTCTGTTGGCATGCGCTCAAATATCGACAAGGAAAAGGCAAAAAAAACCGTCGCCCTTGTTCTTGAGAATATCAGGACGGAGGCGGACCCCTGGATGCTTGAAGAGTATCTTGGCATTTATAAAAAGGAAGTTTCATTGTTCCATAGGTCAAAGGTGGCGGCCTACCTCTTGATGCTGTGCGATCAGGGAAAGGGCTTGCGGCCAGCGGGGCGAAACGATTCCGCCAGGGCGGAGAAAAACGCCCGCAGGGCAGGCGGCGACCGGCGTCCCGCGCCCGCCGCCAGGGACGATGGCAGCCGAAGCGAACCGCAGCGCTACCCGCTGACAGACGAGGAATCCCGGCGGCTTTTTTTCAGCGTGGGCCGCAGCCGCAGGGTTTTCCCCCGCGAGATACTCGGGCTTATCAACTCAAAGACAGCCATCCCCAAGGAGGACATCGGCGCCATCCGCATCCTGGACAACTATTCGTTTGTGCAGGTTCGGGACACCGTTGCCGAGGAGATTATCGCGGCGCTGAACGGGAAGGTTTTCCGGGGCAGGCCGCTCACGGTTAATTACGCCAAGTCCCGCAAGGACGGGGAAAACAGCGCCGCCGAGAACGAAAGCGAGGCATACGCTGACGAGGGGGAAGCCGCCGTCGAATACGCCAGGGACGAAGGCCGGGACGGTTTTGCCGAATCTGCGCAGGACGGCGATCCCCCGGGCGGCAGTTACCCGGACCAGGAACATGGCTCAGAGCAAGGCTCAGAGCAAGGCCATGAGCATCCAGAGAAAGAGGATATTTAGGCCAATCCCGGCAAGCAGCATAAGCCATGCCAGCGCTTCCAGCGTGTATGCCTCCGCCAAGAACCGCCTGGCAAGCGCCTGGGGCCTGCCAGGGAGTATCCCAAAGGTCGCAAAGGCATCCTCGGGCTGGCAGGGCAGTTCCTCGCCGGGGCGCAGCGCGCCGAACACGAGCCAGGGATCGCCTGCCCTGGGTTTCGCAAAGCCCGGCAGCAAGAGGGGGATTTTCCCTTCCCGCGCCTGCGGCGGCAGATCGGCACTGCGGGTAAAGCCGTAGCGCTCGCCGTCGGGGAGCAGGCACTCCTCCATGATCTGCCCCTTGCCCCCAGGCGGGGCGAGACAGCGCAGGGGCAGCAGGGCAAAGTCGGCGTATATCCGCAAAAGCCTGGCTTTCCATGCAAGGCGGCGGTACGCAACGGAAAACAGCAGGCCCGGCGGGATTATCGGGTACAGCGGGATAAACAGCGCGATGAACGCGACGATGGCCGTTAGGCGAAACGCCGGGCGGGGGATGAACGAGACAGCCATAAGTATCTGGGAAGCCGCCCCGAGAATCAGCGAGAAAGGGGTTATGGAATTCCAGTACTCGCCCCGGTGCCTGCCCGCCCTGATCACCATCGACGAAAGGTCCCGGTTGGAGCCGTCAAAGAAAATCACGATAAGGGGGTTTTCTTTCGTTGACGCAAAGCCCCATTGCCCGTCTATGGGGGCCAGAAGGCCGCCGACAAAAACCCTCGCCCCCTCGGTCAGCGAGGAAACCTTTTCCCAGCTTATTTTCCGGGGGGACTCCTCGCCGGGATCAAAGGCCCCCGCCGCCCCCGCGTTTTCCTGCATCGGGAGCAGGTAGGTCTCGGCGCTTTTCAGGAAAACGGGAACGGTAAGGTCGTCGCCGCGTATCCACAGAGTCTGCCGGTCGGTTACCGATTCAAGGCCCCCGACAAAGCGAAAAATGCCCGGCTCGCCCGTTCCGTCCTTCTCCTGCTGGCAGTAGCGGCGGTAGTCAAGGGCGGGGCGCAGGCGAAGCTCGCTGAATCGCCTCCTGAACGCGCGCCACTCGCGGCGCCTGATTACGGCGCCCGCAAGGGGCACCAGCCCGTACCAGAAGACGGCCATGCCGACGATCACTAGAAAATCAAACAGCCTCAGTTTATAATTCCCCCATGCAGAAGATTCACAACATAACGGTTGGGCCAATTGCCACCAACTGCTGGATATACCCGCTGGGCGATGGCCACGCGGACACAGGCCGCTGCGTCGTCATCGATCCCGGCGACGAAGGCGGGCGCATAATAGCCTTGCTTGACCAGCTTAAGCTTGCCCCTGCCTTTATTGTACTTACCCACGGGCATTTTGACCATATCGGAGCGGTGCCAGAACTGGCGGCAGAATACCGGGGCCGCGGGGACCTGGAAATCGCCATTCACGGGGCGGACGCCGAATACCTGGGGCCGGATTCCCGGGCAGTGCACCGCCGCAGCTTTGCCGCCACGGGGGGCAACCCGTCGTACATTGACGGGCTATGGAAGAGCATGCCGCCGCCCGACGGGACCCTCGCGGAAGGCGACAGCGTCGGCCCCCTTGCCGTGCTGCACCTGCCCGGCCACACCCCCGGAAGCATCGGCCTGTGGGACAAGGCGGCGGGGGTTTTGTTCAGCGGCGACACCCTGTTCCGCAGCGGCTACGGCCGCACCGACCTGCCCGGCGGCAGCGAGGAATCCATTTTCGCCAGCCTGAGGCGCCTGTTTGCGATGGACGGGGGCATACAGGTTTACCCCGGACACGGCCCGGCCACCACCATAGGGCGCGAGGCCAAGATGCCGCTGTAATGGCGGAATTTTCGTAATAGGCTTGTTCGACAACACCATCGTTTTTACTATTATTTCTAATTTATTGGGTTATTTATATTTACGATTATAATGTAATTATGGCTGACTTTGAATTATACAAAGACGGATATTATGATAAATATATCTAAATAAAATGGCATGTAACGTTCTAGGAACCCCGAGCCGCCGAAGGCGGCGAAGCGTATACCGTTTGTTATATGCCGT
Organism: Treponema sp.; assembly: GCA_031273185.1. The sequence continues at coordinate 9,369 of JAISSG010000032.1, forward strand.
TGTTCCGTACCCCATTATTTACAATATAATGTTTTACCCTATATTTACCATAAATGCCTTATTCCAT